>JBEKFN010000229.1:0-7025 GCA_050013295.1 Terriglobales bacterium | reverse complement strand
GTAGTAGGATCGGCGCCTTGCCAACTCACGTCGGCCGTCGGCCCGTACGTCGCAGGCACCGGCTTTCCCAGCAAACGCAGGTAGACCGTCAATTGCGTCCGGTGATGAGCTGTATGCAAGACGCGCCGCCAGAAGATCCAGATCCGTTCCCGGCGGGTATCAAAGAACGGAACAACTGTCCGCCACCACCCCTCATCGCGTTCCGCCATGAATCCGAGCCGCGGCAAGGCCAGCTCCAGCATCCGCTGCTTGAAGTCCTCGACCGAAAGCCTCTGCGGCAGGACTTGTCCCGCTGCGACTTCCGGTACGCCGAGGAACTCGGCAAAGAATCGCCGCTCCGAGAGCAGTTGGTGCTTCATGATGTCGGCAACTGAACTCGAACTCGGATGAGGGCGATAGCCAAGATCGGAATCGACAAATGTCGCCCAGACGGAAATGACTTTGTTCGTCTCGCTGGCGTAGGTATCAAGCACGTGCTGGAGGAGCGCAACCCGGGAGCGTGGGATTTGTTCGTCACGAATCGCCGACACCGGATATTTCATAAATCAATGTGACTCCCGCCTACTGCCCCCCTCGAGCGGGCTCGCTTCCGGCGTAGTAGCCGCTTTTCGTGCGGACGGTGAGTTTGCCGTAGCTGTGCGAATGGGCGTCCACTTTCACTTGACGATAGCCGCCCTGGTTTTTCGGCGTCGTCGGTTTGTATCCAATGATGTACTGGGTGCGAATGTCGTGGGCCACCGTGCGGCTGATGCCGTCAACTTCGTCCAGCGTCTTGGGGAAGAAAGCGATGCCGCCTGTTCTCTCGGACATGATTTGCAAAGCACGTTTAGCGTGCTTCGGGTGTTCTTCCTTCTCCAGGATGCCAATGGCGTAAACCGTTGGTCCGCCGTCGACCTGCAGACGCCGTACTGCCTGCTCCAGAGTTTCTGCGCTCTCGTTGTCGTCTCCGTCCGTAACTACAAAAATGACCTTCTTTTCGCGCTTCGCTTCTCTTTTCAGGTGGTCCGCGGAGGCCACGACCGCATCGTAGAGCGCCGTGCCGCCGCGAGCCTCGATTTTTTCCAGCCCCTCTTTCAGCTTGTTGATGTTGGAAGTGAAATCCTGGTCAAGGTAGTACTCGTCGTTAAAGTTGACGATGAACACCTCATCATTTGGGTTTGAAGACCGCACCAGATTCAGGGCGGCTGCGTTCACCTTTTGGCGCTTCTCGCGCATGGAACCAGAGTTATCGACCACGATACCCATGGCGACGGGGATGTCTTCCTGGCGGAACGAGGTAATGGTTTGGAGATGCCCGTCCTCGTAGACGTTGAAATCGCCCTTATCGAGGTTGGTGATGATGCGTTGCTTGTCGTCGATGACCGTGGCGTGCAGCACGACTTCTTCGACATCCTTGCGGAAAACGAAGACGCCGCTGTCGGTGGAATCCGGATTCTGTCCCTCATTCGGAGCGGCATTCGGAGCGGCGACCTGCCCCGTGGAGACCGCCGGAGGCGCGCTGCTGGCCGGTGCCGATGGGGGATTTGCACGCGATTCGGAACTACCCACCGGAGCCGGAGGCGACTGGTTCGGGGCTCCGCCTTGCGTTTGAGAGTTAGAGCTGGTTTCATAAATCGGTTTTGGGTAGGGCACGGCTTCAGCCGTGCCGTTCAGGGCTTGGAAAAATGCGGGCTTTAGCCCCTGAGGGACGTGCCTTCCGAGCGGAAAGGCATTTATGAAACCAGCTCTAGCCACAAACAGCGTCGTCAGGAAGAAAAGGATCGGTAAACGAACGTTATTCCGTCGGCCATTATTCCGTCGGCGCATAGTAACCCGTCTTGGCGTAGACCTTGAGCGGCGGCAATCCTTTTGGCGGTAAGAGCTTCACTCTTATCTTACGCCATTTGCCATCGCGCACTGGGTTCTTTGGACGGTATCCGAGGATATATTGGTTGCGCAACTCGATGCCAATTTTTGTGGAAACGTCCGCCAGGTCGTTCGGGTTATCAATGGTAAAAGCCCGACCACCGGTGAGCTCGGTGACATCGCTCAGCAGGCCAGGTCCGAGCCGCTCTTCTTCGGTCGCGAAGAAATGGTCGTAGATGCCGATGGCATAGATAAGAATGTCGGCCTCTTTGACCAGAGATCGGACCTCGCCTTCGGTATAGCGGCTATGATTATCGCCGCCGTCGGAAATGATCAGCAAGGCCTTCTTCGGATACTTGGCCTGCCGCATTTTGCTGACGCCGAGGTAAATGGCGTCAAGCAGGGCCGTGCGGCCCTTGGGCATCGTATAGAGGAGCCGGCCCTGAATGTCGTCCACCGAACTGGTGAAATCGGAGATCTCCTGCGGCTTATCGGCGAAGGCGATCATGAAGAACTCGTCCTGCGGGTTGGCGGTCTTGAAGAACTCCATCACCGCCTCGCGGGCGCGTTCGATCTTGCTGCTCATGCTTCCGCTCATGTCAAAGATCACGCCGATGGAGACCGGAGCGTCTTCGCTGGAGAAAGTCTTGATCTCCTGCTGGTCTTTGCCCTCGAAAAGATTGAAGTTCTGGCGGTCAAGGCCGGTTACGAACCGGTTCAAGGGATCGGTGATGGTAACCGGTACCAGAACCATATCCACGGTAGCTTTGAAGGGCTTGGTGTGGGTTTTGAGCGCCGGATCCAGGCCGGACTCTTTCGGAGCGGGTGGCTGGACGCGGGGCTGGATGTGGACGTCCTCAGTCGAATTCTGGGCGAGAAGCGGGAGAGCGCCGCACACAGCAAGCACCAGAAGAACAGCACAGGAGACGCGAACCGAGAACTGTTTGAGGTACAACATACGCCACTAAATCCGCGCCGTGAAGGAAAGCAACCCGCACCCAAAAGTCAGGCCACAACAAGCTCTGCTGGGCGGATATTAGCACAATCCCGAAAAAGTGTTGTCACTTTTCGGACGCGCCCATTAGATTGCGCACTGAACTAAAGGTGGCTTCTGACTCTGTGCATTTTTTCCTCCTTTTGCTTCTTTGCCGCCCGGTCCAGACTGTCCCTGCTACAATTCTGCGTTCCCATTATGGCAATTATTTCCCCATTCCGAGCTTGGCGGTACGACCCTGAGCCCGTGCCCGTCCAGCTGGCTGTGACCCAACCCTACGACAAAATTACCCCTGCCATGCAGGAACGCTACTACCAGGCCAGTCCTTATAACCTGGTGCGGATTATTCTCGGGAAACGCCTGCCGACGGACGGGGACGCCGAAAACGTCTATACCCGGGCGGCGGCATCCTTCCACAACTGGCGCCAGACGGGGGTTTTGCGGCGCGATCCCGAGCCTTCGCTCTACCTCTATTCCCAGACTTTCCGGCTTCCGGGAGACGTGCCGGGAAGCGTGCCTGGAGGCCAGGCGTCGGCCGAGCGGCGGGGCTTCATTGCTCTCGGCCGGATCGAGGAGTATTCCGCGGGCGTCGTATTCCGTCACGAGCAGACTCTGGCCAAGCCGAAGGCCGACCGACTGGACCTGCTGCGCGCGACTCGAGCCCACTTCGGCCAGATCTTCATGCTATACAGCGGGGCGGGCAAGGTGGATGCCCTGCTTGATTCGGCGGCCGCCAAAGAGAAAGACAAAGCCATCGATATCGAGGTCACCGACGAGTACGACGTCGTGCACCGCGTCTGGAAGATCTCCGATCCTTCCGTCATTGCCTCGGTGCAGGGACAGATGCGGGATCGGAAGCTGATCATCGCCGACGGCCATCACCGCTATGAGACTGCCTTGGCCTATCGCAACGAGCGGCGAGCCGAAGCCGACACGGGGACGGGCCTGCCCGTTCCTTACGACTCGGCCATGATGACCTTCGTCGACATGGCTCGCCCGGGCCTGGTCATTCTGCCGACGCATCGGCTCGTGTTTGGCTTGCGATCTTTTTCGGCAGCACAATTTCAGGCGGAGGCGCGGAAATACTTCGACCTCGAAGAGGTCGATGCTGGAATCGATGCGGCGCGCGCCATCGCCATTCTGCAGCAAGCAGGGCACGCGGGAACGGCGCTGCTCGCGGTCGCCGCCGAGCGTGCATTTCTGCTGCACACACCGAATGCCATGGGCGCCCGCTTTTTCGGTAAGGTTTCTCTCCGCCAGCAGACGCTGGACGTCGTGCAATTGCACCAGTGCCTGCTGGAAGGTGTGTTGAAGATCTCGGAGGAAGCCATTCGCAACCAGGAGAACGTTTCCTATTGCCGCGAGGCCGCGGATGCGTTGCTCCAGGTGCGAAGTGGAAAGGTCCAAGTGGCTTTCCTGATGAATCCGGTGCGCATGGAGCAGGTTCGCGATATCGCCTTTGCCGGCGAAGTGTTGCCCCAGAAGTCCACCGATTTCTATCCCAAGTTGCTGAGCGGGCTCACGATTTATGCGCTGGAGTAAGAAAAGGTGGTGGAGGGACGGGCGTCTCGCCCGTCCAGCCGGGCGGGACGCCCGGCTCTCCACCAGCACGTTTAGGGTTTAGCAGAAGTGCCCTCCATCACGACGCCGACGAGTTTGACAAAGAAGGCTCTCGCCATTCTGTTGGCCACCTTGATGTTTCTGTCCGTGGCGCCCTCTGCGGACGAAAAGCACATCGCCGTCTATTCTCCGGTCGCCAGCTACACGCTCCCGGTTCTGGATCGCGCGGGCCGTGAGTATGTCGGTCTGCTCGAACTGCTGGAACCGCTTGGCCGAGTCAGCACACAGTCCGATGGGCGGCGTTTGCGGCTGCGATATAACGCTCTCGATGCGGACTTTTTCGCGGGCAAGACGCGGGCCAAAATTCATGGTCGCGATTTTGATTTCGGCGCTCCCTTCCTCATTGAGAACTCGCGCGGATTGGTTCCGCTAAGTTCGCTGAGCGCGTTGCTGCCGCGCTTTCTGGGAACGCCGGTGAATTTTCGCGAAAGCGCGCGCCGCCTGTTCATCGGCACTGAGGGCATACAACCCAGTTTCCGCCTGGACGCGGGCAACCCTCCGCGGTTGCTGCTGAACTTTAGCGCTCCGGTGAATCCCACGATTTCCACGGAACCGGGCCAGTTGCGGATGGTCTTTAAGCGCGACCCGGTCGTGTCCCCGGGAAGCCAGTCGATTTCTTTTGACAACAAGGTCATCACCCATGCCAGTTACTCCGAGAACAATGGCGACGCCGAATTAGACGTGGCTGCAAACCAGCCGCTGATGGCCAGTTTCACCGACGACAGAAAGACGATCGTGATTTCGGCGGTCATGGTTCCAGCGGTCCAACAAACGCCGGCGGCGCCGAGTGGCGTTGGAGCCGGATCACAGAATCCTGCCCAGGCCCGATCGGCTGCAAACATCGCCTCGGGCAATAACAATAATAATAATAATGTCCGTCGCGTTCTGGCCGTGGTCGATCCCGCACACGGTGGCGATGAACGAGGCGCGGCGTTGACAGATCAACTGGCCGAGAAAGACGTCACGCTCGGGTTTGCGCGGCTGCTGCGGCACGAACTGGAGATTCGCGGTTTCGCGGTCGCGTTGCTGCGCGACTCCGATACCAGTTTGACTCTCGATCAGCGCGCCGCCTCCGCCAACGTTGCCCGCGCCGGAATCTACATCAGCCTGCACGCGGTTTCGCAAGGCAGCGGCGCGCAGGTGTACACCGCACTGCTTCCGGTGGAAGGAACGAGCAACGGAGTATTTCATGCGTGGAATGCGGCCCAGGCGCCGGCTTTGCCGGCCAGCCGGATGGTGTCGGCGGCCATCGTTGCCGAGATGCAGAAGAGAGAATTCCCGGTGCGAGCTTCTTCCGCGTCGCTGCGGCCTCTGAACAATGTGTTCATGCCCGCAGTCGCGGTGGAACTGGCGCCCGGAGCCGACGGTGTCGCCGACTTGACCTCTGCCAATTATCAACAGCGAGCGGCTGCGGCGATTGCCGATGCTGTCGTTTCTGTCCGCGACCGCCTGGGGGTGCAACCATGAGTGTGCAGCCCGCAGACGCGGCGGTGCGTTTGTTTTGGTTCGATCTTGCATTTGATTTTGGGTGGCGCAGCGCTTCAGCGCTGCGGTAACTACACTGTTCTTGACTGCGGCTTTAGCCGCTGAGGTGAGGCACAAAGATGATCCCGCGCCATCTTCTGATCGGTGTGGCTGCACTGCTCGTGCTGGTGGTGGCGATGGGAATCTACCTTCGCCAGATGCGGCGACAGGCAAAGGAATTGGCGTCTCCGGCAGCCAGCGCGTTGCCTGTCGCTCCCCCAGCGTCCGGTCCGACGGAGGCGGTGACTCTCTATGTGGCGGATGACGCCGCCGGCATACTGCGCCTCCGATCGGCGCAGATTCCTCTTCCCGGAGGACGCCAGCAGCGAGCCGAGGAGTTGTTGCGCGCGCTGCTGCGCATCTACCAGCAACCGGGCGCTGCGCATCCTCTGGCTCCGGCGGCGGACATCCGCGCCATCTACTTGGTCGATCCGGGCGCGGCCGTCATCGATCTGAATGCTGCCTTCGCCGACCAGCATCGCTCCGGCATTCTCAGCGAGCAACTCACCGTGAATTCGCTGGTGGAAACGCTGGCCCTCAACGTTCAGGGGATCCAGCGGGTCAACATCCTGGTCGAGGGCCAGACGCGAGATACGCTCGCCGGACATGCCGACCTGACCGAGTCGTTCGATGTGACCACGATTGAGCAGGCGGGCAGTCAGTAAGGCCGGAGCGAGTGGCGTTCGTCGGCGAAAAACATCGCGTTCGCCGACAATTCTCAGTGAGCGCTATCGCCTGTGGCTGTTGAAAAACTCTTTTCACGGAATTTCGACCGCGAAGCTCGTTCGTAAGTTGTTGAATGTTAGTTCGCAGAAGACGCTAGAATTCGCTGAAAATACTGCTTTGGTTCCTTTTTCAACAGCCACGCCTGGTAACAACAACTATCGGTAAACAGCAAGCGTTAGGGTTCAACCATGCCGCTTTTGAGATTGGCATACTCGTGGAGGGCTTTCTTGAGACGCAACCCTAACACGTCGCGTTGCTTTCTCTCGTCCTCCGTGGACAAAGGGTTTTCGTTAATTTCCTGAGTGCGTTTTCGGAG
>JBEKFN010000228.1:0-7089 GCA_050013295.1 Terriglobales bacterium | reverse complement strand
GGCGGTTACGTGCCTGAAGGCGAAAGGCATTCCGCTGGTGATCGCGGCCAGCTTCTCGCAGACTTATCTGCGCAATGCGTTTAACAATGGCTTTTTGTGCATAGAAGTGCCGGAATTTGTGGCGCGTGTGCGCGAGCAGTTTGCGCGGGAGATCGCGGCGAAGGAGAAGACGATCATTCCTGGAGATGAGATCGATATCGATTTCACTTCGAGTACGATCAGCTGGCGAGGAGAGAAATTTACGTTCCCGGCGCTGGGCAGCGTGCCGCAGTCATTGGTGATTGCCGGCGGAGTGGAGAATCTGGTGGTGAAGCGGTTGGGCGTAGGTTAGAAACTTGACCGCGGAGATCGCAGAGTACGCGGAGGAATGCATGGCAAGATTCACTTTGATCCTCGAATATCGTGGCGGCACCTACATTCGCCAAGAAAGAGCAGCATCGCCGCAGGCTGCACTCAAGAAGCTGGTGCGTCCGAGTGACACGAAGACGAAACTCTTCCGTGCGTTGGCTGAGCAGAGGGTGGTGGCAATTGAAGGAATCGAGAACTGTTGGTGTTCTTCTACGTCGGATCGCGGGAAGCTAGCGCTGGTCAACATCGTAAAAACCGCAGAATGACAAATTGTTCTCGGCGTCTCGGCGGTTCATATTATGCGGTAGATGTAACAAGGTGCACCGATGGGGAAATACACAGTTATTACCATGCCGGGAGACGGCATCGGAAACCAGGTTCTGCCCGAGTCATTGCGTGTCTTGAAAGCAGTCGGCTTTGACGCCGAGTACATTCATGCCGATATCGGATGGGACTGCTGGCGCACGCAGGGTAATGCGCTGCCGGACCGTACGATCGAGTTACTAACCAAGCATAAGTTGGGCCTGTTTGGCGCTATAACTTCGAAGCCAAACAAGGCGGCACAGGCCGAGCTTACGCCCGAATTACAGGGAAAAGGTTACGTTTATTACTCGCCGATCGTGACCATGCGGCAGAAATTCAATCTGGATATCTGCATGCGGCCGTGCGTCAGTTTCAGAGGCAATCCGCTGAATTACATTCGCAAGAAAACAGATGGCGGTTTCGATGAGCCACAGATCGACACTACCGTCTTCCGGCAGGGCACAGAGGGCATGTACGCCGGTGTGGAGTGGACGAACCCTCCAGAAAACGTGCGCGCCGCGTTGAACAGTCATCTGCGGTTCAAAGCTTTTGCCGATGTGCCCGGACCGGAGATCGCAGTGAGTTGCCGCATCATCACTCGCAAAGCGGCCCAGCGCATTGTGACTGCGGCTTTCGAATATGCGAGCAGGCGCGGGTTCAAGGGCGTCACGATTTGTGAGAAGCCGAATGTGGTCCGCGAGACTTCGGGCATGATGGAGGAAGTGGCAAAAGAGGTTGCTGCCAAGAATTATCCGGGGATTGCGCTTTGGTCGACAAACATCGATGCGCAGCTGATGTGGCTCAACAAAAATCCGGAGGACTACAACGTAGTCGTGTCCTCGAATCTGTTCGGCGACATTCTCTCCGACGCGTTCGCGGGGTTGGTGGGTGGGCTGGGATTCGCGGCCTCCGGCAACATTGGGGATGACGTGGCCGTGTTCGAGCCGACACACGGATCCGCGCCGAAGTATGCTGAGCTGAAACCGCCCATCGTGAATCCGATTGCGATGATTCTTTCGGCGGCGATGATGCTCGATCATGTTGGCGAAGACCAGAAGGCGAATCGCATCCGCAAGGCGATTGCGGATGTGGTGCGTGAAGGAAAAGTCCGGACCTACGATATGATGCGCTTTACGGGTGGTCCGAAAGCGATCAGTCAGGGTGCGGCGTCGACGGTGCAGATGACGGACGCGATTTTGGAGAAAGTGCGATAACCACAGGGAGCACAGGGGATCACAGTGGCATTCAGGCCCGGATCTTTTGCGTCTCTGGTTGAGGAAATCTGATTGAAGAATTCCGGTTGAGGAAATTATGAGCAGCGCTGTCGAAACTACGTCCCCGCGTTCTGGCGAGGCGGGCCATTGGGGCAACGAAGTTCGGTCGGACGCGCACGTCGCCTTTGAGGCGCGTGACCGCG
Organism: Terriglobales bacterium; assembly: GCA_050013295.1. Classification (GTDB taxonomy): domain Bacteria; phylum Acidobacteriota; class Terriglobia; order Terriglobales; family Acidobacteriaceae; genus Acidiflorens. The sequence continues at coordinate 5,021 of JBEKFN010000228.1, read as the reverse complement.
GCGGGATCGAGATCTCACTGGAGTCGCGCGTTGCGCCCTATTACGGCTCGGCAATCATGGATCAGACGCGAGAAGTTCTGGGTGAACTTGGAGTGAAGCACACGCGGGTTGCGATTCATGATGAAGGCGCGCTGCCTTTTGTCATCGCGGCTCGCATCGAGGCCGCAGCAAGGCGCGCAGGCATCGCGCTCGGCAAACGCTCGCTGCCGGAGCAGCATCCGCTGCCGGCGCCGTCGCAAAAAGACCGGCTGCGTCGATCGCGTCTGTATCTGCCGGGCTCTGAACCGAAGTATTACATCAACGCCCTATTGCACGCGGCGGATGCCGTGATTCTCGATTTGGAGGATTCCGTGCATCGCGGAGAGAAAGATGCCGCTCGCATCCTGGTGCGAAATACTTTGCGGGCGGTCGATTTCGGATCGTGCGAGCGCATGGTGCGCATCAATCAGTTGCCGCTGGGGCTCGAGGATCTGGCGGAACTGGTGGGTGAGAGCCCGGATCTGATTCTAATTCCGAAGGTCGAGGAGCCGGAGCAGGTGCGAGAAGTGGATCGGATGATCGGCGAAATCAAGGCGCGCCACGGAATTATCCGGCCGATCTGGATCATGCCGATACTGGAGTCGGCGCTGGGAATCGAGAATGCATTTGCCGTCGCGACGGCGAGTGAAAATGTGGCGGCGCTGACGATTGGGCTTGAAGATTACACCGCCGATCTGGGCGTGGTGAAAACCGCGGAAGGGCGAGAGTCGCAATATGCGCGGTCGCGCGTGGTGAATGCAGCGCACGCCGCGGGCCTGCAGGCGATTGACTCGGTCTTCAGCGATGTCGCTGACATGGACGCTCTGCGACGGTGGGGAGAAGCCTCACGGGCTGCGGGATTCGAAGGCATGGGATGCATTCATCCCGGGCAGATTCGCGTGATCCACGAAGCGTTTCAACCCACCGCGGTCGAAATCGAAAAGGCGCAGCAGGTGGTTGCCGCTTTTGAAGAAGCGCAAAGTAAAGGATTGGCTGTGGTGAGTCTGGGTTCGAAGATGATCGATCCGCCGGTGGTGCAGCGGGCGTTGCAACTGGTGGAGCGGGCGAAGGCGATGGGAGTGATTTCGTGAGTGTGAGTGCGAACGCGAAAGAAAGAGTAGAACTGGCGCATAACGCCGCCGGCCGTGCGGTGCCGACGATGGTGAACGGCAAGCCGCAGATTCCGTTTCTGGGCGCGGGAAGATACCAGCCGCGCGGCCGGAAGGCGGCGCCGTTAATCTGCTCGAATAAAGATTATCCAGATAGTGGAGATAAGCGCGTGGCCGATCTGGAAACGGCGCTACGCCAGTGCGGACTGCGCGACGGGATGGTGATCTCGAACCATCATCATCTGCGCGACGGCGATCGAGTCGCGCTGATGGCGCTGGAGGCGGCGGCCAGGATCGGCGTCAAGGATCTCATGTGGTTCCCGAGCGCGTCGTTCCCCTCCCAGGAGGGTGCGATCGAACTGATGGAAAAAGGCGTAATCCATCACATCGAAGGCTCGATGAACGGGCCGCTGGGCGACTACTGCACGCAGGGGAAGATGCGCGGCATGGGCGTGCTGCGTTCGCATGGCGGACGCTACCAGGCGATCCAGGATGGAGACGTTCACATTGACGTCGCGGTGATTGCGGCGCCGACCGCCGATTCTTTCGGGAATGCGGATGGTTCGCACGGCAAGTCGGCCTGCGGGTTGCTCGGCTTTGCGCTGGCGGATTCGATCTACGCAGACCGCGTGATCGTCGTCACCGATAACCTCGTGCCCTTTCCTTGTGTGCCCTGGCAGATTCAGGGCAACAACGTGGACTTTGTAGTAGAAGTGGAATCGATTGGCGATCCGGAAAAGATTGTTTCCGGCACGACGCAGATCACGCGCTCGCCCGACCGGCTGCGGATCGCGGAGCTGGTGGCGCACTTTCTAAGGACAGCGGGAATCATGAAGAACGGATTTTCGTTCCAGGCGGGAGCGGGCGGGATCGCGCTGGCGTTCGTCGAGTATCTGAAGCAGATGATGAAACAGGATGGAGTCAAGGCGCGCTTCGTGCGCGGCGGGTCAACTAAATTCCTGGTTGAGTTGCTGCAAGAAGGACTGACGGATTACATCCTGGATGGGCAGACGTTTGATCTCGACGGAGTGAAGTCGATAGCGAACGATCCGCGGCACGTGGCCACTTCGCCGTTCACTTCCTACAACTACCACGGTAAGGGAAACTTTGCTTCGCTGGTCGATGCCGTGGTGTTAGGTGCGACGGAAGTGGACGTGAACTTCAACGCCAACGTGGTGACACACTCCGATGGGCGCTTGCTGCATGGCATTGGCGGATGGCAGAACTGCCTGTTTGCCGGCTGCACCATTCTCGCGGTGCCTTCGTTCCGCGATCGCATTCCAGTGATCGTGGACGAAGTTACAACGATGACGGGGCCGGGCGAGATGATTGACGTGGTCGCGACCGAGCGTGGAATTGCGATCAATCCGCGGCGCACGGACCTGCTCGATGCAGTGACAGCGCAGGGATCGAAGCTGCCGATTCGTCCGATTCAGGACATCAAGGCGGAAGTCGAGAAAATTTGCGGCAAGCCGGCGCGGCCCAAGTTGGGCGATCGTCCGTGCGCGGTGGTGAAGTGGGTGGATGGGACATTGCTGGACACGGTGTGGCAGGTTAGCTGACGGCGTTTCCGGTGCGGCGACCGGTTAACGGCAAAGATCGCTGGGTACGCGGAGAAACAGCTTCAGCTCGAAAGGAAAGTTAGATCCTGCAATGCGGCAATTTTTCCGCATGCTGCTTTTGGCCCTCGTCCTGATGACGGTAGCGCTGATTTCGGCGCTCACGGCCATGCATTTAGCCATCCACGGGCGCGAGGTGGCCATTCCGAAACTGGTGGGCATGAGTCCGTTCGAAGCCGAACGCGCGGGCGCGGCTTCGGGCCTGCTAGTGGTGGTTGAGCGGCAGTTCTACAGCCCTGACATTCCCGAAGGAAAAATCATGACCCAGCTGCCGCCGCCGGGAACGAAGGTGCGGCGAGGCTGGTCGATCCGCGTAGCGCAAAGTCTGGGGCCGCAGCGGGTAACGATTCCCGACGTGACGGGAGGGAGCGAACGTATCGCGGAGTTGAACATAAGGCGCCGCGGGCTCAGTCTGGGTTCGGTCGCGCACGTCAATTTGCCCGACGCGCCGCTCGACCAGGTGATCTCGCAAAGCCCGCCGCCAAATGCCAGCGGCGTATCCGCACCAAAGATCAATCTGCTGGTAAGCGACGGCGCCGAGCCGCCAACCTATGTAATGCCGAACCTCACCGGGCAACCGCTCGGCAGCGCGATGCTGGCGCTACAGGATGCCGGCGTCAAGGCCGGCAAAATTAGCGTGCTACGGCCGCCGTTGCCCGGCGAGCCGCAATCCGTGCCCGTTGCGGTCTCCGAGCCCAGCGCAGCGAGCATGATCGTGACCCAGACTCCGGCGCCCGGACAGAAAATCACGGCTGGCAGCGCGGTGAATTTCGAAGTCCGCTAGAGCCCGCGAGCTTCGCCCGCCCGGACGAGGGCGTCCGGGCCTACGTGATTTTCGATTATCTCCGTTCGATCAGCGCGGCGAAGAATCCGTCGCAAGGATGCACGCCGGGAATTGTTTTCAGATAGGGTCCAGCGAGAAGCGACGCGATATCCTCCCAGCACATCTCGCCGCACTGCCGCAACTGCTCCAGTTCTCCTTTTAAATCGGCGACTTTGAATTCCGCCGTGCCCTCGAGGGCCGCTTCCACCACTGCTTCGTTTTCCTCGTGCTCCAGCGAACACGTGGAATAGACGAGCCGCCCGCCAATCGCAAGCTGGGCCAGCGCGGACTTCAGGATGGCCAACTGCCGCAACTGAAGGTCGTGCAGGTCTTCAACTTTGAGCCGCCACTTGATCTCGGGATTGCCGGCCAGAGTGCCAGTGCCGGAGCAAGGAACGTCGGCGAGAATGCGGTCGAAGGTGAAGGATGGAGAGAAAGGCAAATGACGCGCATCCGCGGCAACGACCTGCACGTTCGGCAAGCGATTGAGGTTCTGCAGTAAGCGTGCGCGGTGAAGATGCAACTCCGTGGCCAAAACTTTGGCGCGCGGGTTGCGCCTGGCGATCAACGCAGTCTTGCTGCCGGGAGCGGCACAACAATCAAGGATCTCTTCTCCACGACCAACCAGCAACGCGACCAGTTGCGAAGCTTCATCCTGAATGGAGATGCGGCCCTCCAGATAGGCGCGCGTTCCGGTTACGTCGCCCGAAAGAACGCGTCGCGCGGCCGATAGCAGTCGGCCCGGCGAGAGCTGCACGCCTGCTGCGGCAAGTTCGGCATCGGTTCGACTAATTTGATTAACTTGGTCAACGCGAGCTTCATCGTCGTGAATGTGAATCGTCGTGCCGGGCACTGTCTGATCCTGGATGCAGATCTGCCGCGTTGCCTCAAGTCCATAGTGCTCGCTCCAGCGAGCCACCAGCCACGGGGGATGAGCGGCGTTCTGAGCGAGCGTCATCGAGTCGTGCGATTTGCCGATTTCCGCGAAGATGTCTTCCGCGCCGGCCCCGGCAATTTTCCGGAGAACCGCATTGACGAACGGAGCCGCCGAGCGCTTGCGCGCAGCCTTGACGAGTTCCACACTTTCAAAGATGGCCGCGCGTGCCGGAACTCTGGAGAGAAACTGCAATTGATACGCGCCAAGGCGCAATGCGGCCAGAACTTCGCCGTCCAGCCGCTCGAGCTGCTGCGACGATGCCGCGCCCAATCGCCGATCGAGCAGAGACTGCCAGCGCAGTACTCCCATCACCAGTTCGGTGGCGAGCCCGTGATCACGCGAGGGAAGCTTTGCGAGGCGAGCGGAATGGAGCAGTTCGGCGGCGTAGGATTCTTCGCGCTCGACCCGCAGAAGAATTTCGAAAGCCACGGCGCGAGCAGGAGAAACGGCCATCCCAGCCTACTCTCCCAGATGGTCGCCGGACTTGGGCCGGTAGCCGTTGATGAATTCCTGCG
>JBEKFN010000227.1:0-7100 GCA_050013295.1 Terriglobales bacterium | reverse complement strand
GTGGAGAGCCTCTCTGATCTCCCGGTAGGCTGGACGGATGAACAGGAAGCCGGACGCTACCGCTTGCGACACCGCAATAATAGTGACAAGGCGCTGTTCGGCTATGTCGTCGGTCCTCAAAGCTGGAAGAAGTACCTCCACCCCGCCGAGGTCTGTCTGCTGACCGCGGAGCGGAGCGGCCGGACCTTTCGCATCTTGAACAATGAACCGACTCCGCCCCGGCGGGCGTTCCTGGGTGTTCGAGCATGTGAACTAGCCGCCATTGCCGTGCAGGATCGCGTCCTGCAGGGCGATCGCTATCGAGACCCTGTCTATGCAGCACGCCGCGAGGGAATCTTCATCGTGGCTGTGAATTGCACGCAAGCGGCGCCCACTTGCTTTTGTACCTCCATGGGCACCGGACCGCGCGTACGGGGAGGCTACGATTTAGCTCTCACGGAACTGGTCGGGCCGGGCAAGCATGAATTTGTGATCGAGGCAGGCAGCGACGCAGGCGCTGAGGTGCTGGCGGAATTGGCGCCGGCGCCGGCGTCATCCGTGGCATCTGAAGCGGTCCGTCAGGAAGCAGAAGCCGCGGTAGGGCGCGCCGCCTCCCAGATTCAGCGCCGCATGGACACGACCGGCATTCGAGACTTGCTCTACGCCAACTTCGATCATCCCCGCTGGGACAACGTCGCCCAGCGGTGCCTCACTTGCGCCAACTGCACCATGGTCTGTCCGACCTGCTTCTGCACCACGGTGGACGATGTTACCGATGTGACCGGCACGCACGCCGAGCGTTGGCGCAAGTGGGACTCCTGTTTCTCGCAGAACTTCTCGTACATTCACGGTGGCAGTGTCCGCACTTCCGCCAAGTCGCGGTACCGGCAATGGATGACCCACAAGCTGGCCTCCTGGATTGACCAGTTTGGCAGCTCCGGCTGCGTGGGCTGCGGCCGTTGCATCACCTGGTGCCCGGTGGGCATTGATATCACAGAGGAGGTTCGCGCCATCCGCGAATCGCCGGCCTCGTCCAACTCCAATTCCAAGGAAAGCAGCCATGGAAACCCTTGAGCACATCATCGCCGAACACCCCTTCTTCGCCGGTCTCGAGTCGTATTACACAAACCTGCTAACGGGGTGCGCCTCCAACGTACGGTTTGACGCGGGCACCTACATCTTCAAGGAGGGTGAGGAAGCCAATGAGTTCTACCTGATTCGGACCGGCAAGGTGGCATTGGAGATCTTTGCGCCCCAACGCAAGCCGATCATGCTGGAAACCTTGGGCGAGGGAGAGGTTCTGGGCTGGTCGTGGCTGCTGCCGCCCTACCAGTGGAGGGTTCACGCGCACGCCGTCGAAACCGTGCGTGCGATTGCCCTCGACGGCAAGTGTCTGCGCACGAAATGCGAGGAGAACCACGATCTCGGTTATGAGATGTTGAAACGCTTTGCCCAGATCATGGAGCAGCGGTTGGAGGCGACGCGTCTCCAGTTGCTCGACGTTTACGCAGTGGGGAAATGACGATGGCCACAGCAGCCCCGACCGACCCGATTACGACCGATCCCATGCTCCCGCAGCCGTATTCCGTGCGGCAAGTGGTCAAGGAGACTGCCGATACTTTTACCCTGACGTTGGAAACGTTGAGCGGAGCGGGTGGGAACCGGTTCCAGCCGGGGCAGTTCAGCATGCTCTGGGTATTTGGCGTCGGCGAGTTGCCCATTTCCATCAGTGGCGATCCGGCGGAGCGCGACCGCCTCGTGTACACGGTGCGCTCTGTCGGTCAGGCCACCCACGCGCTGGTGAGTCGTGAAGTAGGCGAAGGGGTTGGGGTCCGAGGTCCCTTTGGGACCGGCTGGCCGGTGGAGAAAGCCGAGGGCCGGGACGTTCTTGTGATCGCCGGCGGAATCGGCTTAGCCCCGCTTCGCCCGGTGATCTACGAGGTTCTACATAACCGTGAAAAGTATGGGCGGCTGGTGGTTCTTTATGGCGCGCGCAGTCCCCGCGACCTGCTCTATCGTAAGGAACTGGCCGCCTGGGCCCGGCAAGGCGAGACGCAGGTGTTGGTGACCGTTGACTACGGCGGATTGAGCTGGCGCGGTCATGTCGGCGTCGTTACGACATTATTCAAAACTGCGCGGCTGCAACCCGCGCGTTCGCTGGCCTTCGCCTGCGGACCCGAGATCATGATGCGTTTTGTCGCCCGCGATCTGGAAACTCGTGGACTCGCCCGGGAGAATATTTACCTTTCCATGGAACGAAACATGAAGTGCGCCGTCGGTTTCTGCGGACACTGTCAGTATGGCCCGCACTTCACTTGCAAAGACGGCCCCATCTTTCCCTATGACCGGATGCGGCCGCTACTGGAAAAATATGAGCTCTAAAGTCAGACGCAAGCCACGCATCGCAGTCTTCAAGTTTGCCTCCTGCGACGGCTGTCAGTTGAGTTTGCTCGACGCCGAAGATGAACTGCTAGGCATAGCGGGAGCTCTCGACATTGCCTATTTTCCCGAAGCCTCCCGTGCCATGGTTAAGGGACCCTATGACATTGGATTGGTAGAAGGATCGATTACCACTCACCACGATGCCGAACGAATCCAAGAAGTACGCCGCCAGTCGAAGACGCTGATCACCATTGGGGCCTGTGCCACCGCCGGCGGCATCCAGGCCCTGCGCAACTGGAAGGATGTGGATGAATTTATTCGCATCGTGTACGCCACCCCGAAATACATCAACACGCTGAAACTCTCCACCCCCATCGCCGAACATGTGCCCGTGGATTTCGAACTGCGCGGCTGCCCCATCAACAAACACCAGCTTATCGAGCTGATCACGGCCACGCTGGCCGGGCGCAAACCGAATGTTCCGACCTACAGTGTCTGCATGGAGTGCAAACGCAAGAGCAACGTCTGCATTGAGGTGGCGCAAGGCGTCGCCTGCCTGGGACCTGTGACCCAGGCAGGTTGCGGCGCGCTGTGCCCGAGCTTTGACCGGGGCTGCTACGGCTGCTACGGCCCCATGGAGAGCCCCAATACGGAATCGCTCAGCAATCAGCTGCGTATTCTGGGCCAGAACGACGCGGAGATCACACGCGCCTTCCGCAGCTTCAATGCCTGGGCCTGGCAGTTCCGAAAGGCGAGCGAGGAGAGTGAGCGGACGTGAGCAAGCAACCGACTAGAACGATCAAGGTTGACACTTTGGCCCGAGTCGAGGGCGAAGGTGCGCTTTACGTCAAGCTCAAGGGCGATCAGGTTCAGGACGTAAAGCTAAAGATCTACGAACCTCCCCGTTTCTTCGAGGCCTTTCTCCGGGGCCGACATTTCTCCGAAGTCCCCGACATTGTGGCCCGCATCTGCGGAATTTGTCCCATCGCGTATCAGATGAGCGCGGTACACGCCATTGAGCGTGCTCTCGGTGTCGGAATCGACCCGTCAGTGCGGCTGCTGCGACGGCTGTTCTACTGCGGAGAATGGATCGAGAGCCATGCGCTCCACGTGTACATGCTGCATGCGCCGGATTTCCTCGGCTATCCCGACGCCATTGCGATGGCGCGTGACCATCAGGCGATCGTTCAGCAGGGCCTACGACTGAAAAAGGCCGGCAACCGCATCGTGGCCTTGATGGGCGGCCGGGAAATTCATCCCGTTTCCGCTGCCGTCGGCGGGTTTTACAAAGCACCCTCCAAGCGCGCACTCAAAGACCTGGTGGACGAACTGAAATGGGCTCTCGACGCCTCGCTGGCCACAGCTCGCTGGGTTTCAGGGCTCGACTTTCCTGATTTCGAGCAGGATTACGAATTTGTCTCCCTATCCCACCCGGAAGAGTATCCGTTCAACGAAGGCCGGATCGTATCCAATCGCGGGCTTGATATTGACGCGTCTGAGTACGAGGAAAATTTCACCGAGCAGCATGTGCAACACTCGAATGCGCTTCATTCCGTCCTACGTGGCCGCGGTTCCTACATGGTCGGCCCTATGGCCCGCTTTAATATGAACTTCGACAAACTGCCGGACGTGGCCCAACAGGCAGCACGCGATTGTGGACTTCAGGCGCCCTGCCGCAATCCCTTCCGCAGTATCGTGGTAAGAGCGATCGAGTTGGTTTTTGCCTGCCACGAAGCACTGCGCGTGATCCGCGAATACGAGCCACCTCCTACACCTCGCGCACAGACAGCTGCGCGGGCCTCGACCGGGCAAGCCGCCACGGAAGCGCCCCGGGGCCTTCTCTACCATCGCTACGTGCTCGATCAGGACGGGCTCATCGTTTCTGCAAAGATTGTTCCCCCAACCTCGCAGAATCAGAAACGGATAGAGGAAGATCTGTGGCACTTTGTCAGCCAGATTGCGAACCGGCCGGCCGAAGAGATCACCTGGAAGTGTGAGCAGGCGGTGCGCAACTACGATCCCTGCATTTCTTGCGCGACACACTTCCTCCGCCTGCATCTGGAGCAAGATTAGACGTGACTTTGCGCATCATCGGCTGCGGGAACATCGATCGCGGGGACGACGCGGCTGGTGTGCTGGTCGCGCGCCGCTTGCATGCACTTGGCGTCGAAACCCTTGGGGTCGAAGCCCCTGGTTTCGAAATCCCTGGTCTTGAAATAATAGAGCAAAGCGGCGAGAGCTTCTCGTTGATGGATAGTTGGATGGGCTCTGAGCGCGTCATTCTAGTGGACGCCACTGCCCCCAGCGGAACGCCCGGCCAAATTCGGGCATGGAACGCGCACGTCGACAGGCTGCCTGAAGATGTCTTCTCCTGTTCCACGCATGCTTTCGGCGTGCGCGAGGCGGTCGAATTGGCGCGCGTCATGACCCGTTTGCCGCAAACCCTGCTGGTTTACGGCATTGAAGGCAAGCAGTTTTCCTTTGGTGCGCCACTCTCCCCGGAAGTCGAGCGCGCCGTGGAATCCGTGGCGCAGCAACTCCTTGAACTGGCCCGGACGATGACGGGTCCCGCCCAAGCTGCGTGGAACCATGCTTGAAATCACCCTCAGCCACCCCTTGCTTACGGACATGAAGTTGGATCAGACACGGGCGACATTGCGGAGCGGCACGCCGGGCCGTGTGCGGATTCGTCACGGATGACGGGCAACTCTGAAGTTATGGGCTAAAACTGACTCACGCCGGGCCAGAAGTCGGCTTCGAGGAGATCGCCATGGATCTCCTTCAGGCCCGTTTCTGGACAGCTTCCGGGTGGGCGACAGACCGGGAGTTATTTCTCCGCCTCGGTTAGAAAAGATCCCTGGCCTGTAGGGAACCAACTGGTATGATGACCTCGATCAAAAGCGAGAATCTGAGGCCAACCAAGGATAGGGATCTTTCTTCGGCGCATGGGGGACGCATTGACTGACTCGAGCCATAACGCATTTAATCGTCGGGAGTTCATCCACGGCGCGCTTGCTGGAGCCGCCTTCGCAGCATTGCCAATCCCTGCTTTCTCTTTAGACAATCCTGTCCTCCAGGCGGTGCTGAGCCAAATACCGAAGATGCATGACGAGAACGTGAAGCGGCTGCAGGACTGGATCGCTTTGCCCTCGATCGCGGCCGAGAACCGCAACTATCCGCAGGGCCCTGACTGTATGGCACAACTCGCTCGCGACGCAGGATTCGCGAACATTGAAATTGTGCCAACCTCGGGCAAGCCTGGGGTCTTCGGCACTCTGGATGCAGGTGCGGCAACCACGGTTGGCATCTATTTTATGTACGACGTGAAACAGTTCGACCCTTCGGAGTGGTCTTCGCCACCGCTCGAAGGGCGGATCGTGGACAAGGAAGGATTGGGCAAGATCTGCGTCGGTCGCGGCGCTGTGAACCAGAAGGGGCCTGAAACGGCCTTCCTCGGCGCCCTTCATGCTTTCAAGGCAGCGGGAACAAAGCTGCCTGTAAATCTCGTGCTCGTCTGTGAAGGTGAAGAAGAGATTGGTTCGACCCACTTTCCAGAGGTTGTCCACCGACCCAAGGTCACCGCTGCATTGAAGAAATGCATGGGTGTGTTCATCCCGGAAGCAGGCCAGGACGAGGATGGAGGTATACAGATATCACTCGGCGCCAAGGGGGTAGTTGAGCTCGAACTGGTTTCCAGTGGAGAGCGATGGGGACGAGGGCCCAAACATGATGTTCACTCCAGCCTGGAGGCACAGGTGGACAGCCCCACCTGGCACCTGGTGCAAGCGCTCAACACGCTCATCGAGTCCGATGGACACACGCCTGCTGTGGCGGGCTTTTTTGACAAGGTCAAGCCGCTTACCCCCGCTCAAATGAAGATGATTCAGGATGCCGCCGCTCGCCGCAGTGAAGCCACGGTCAAGAAGCAGCTAGGCATTGAACATTTGGTGCATGACACAAACTGGCTTGACTCGCTCGTGCTGCTCGAATCCAAGCCGACGATCAACATCGAGGGCTTGGTCGGTGGGTACACCGGTCCCGGTGGCAAGACCATTCTGCCGCATCGCGCCCTGGCGAAGATTGACATGCGGCTGGTGCCTGACATGACGGCTGCTGGTACATTGGCGCTTCTGAAGGAGCACCTTGCCAAGCACGGCTTCGGCGATATCGAGGTCAATATGAGTGGTGGCTACGATCCGACACAGACCTCGCAGGATTCGAAGCTCATCCAGGCGCAAATTGCGACTTACCGCAAGCTAGGTCTGGATCCCGTGCTGTGGCCTCGATCCGCCGGCTCCTGGCCGGGATACATCTTCACTTCCGAACCTCTCAATCTTCCCGCCGGACATTTTGGAGTGGGGCACGGGACCGGGGCACATGCTCCCAATGAGTACTATCTGATCGATTCCACGAATGCAAAGGTTGCGGGGATGGATGGGGCTGTGGGCTCCTTCGTCGAGTATCTCTACGCGTTGGCTTAAAGCAGAGTGAGATGGTAATTATCGGGTGTTCGCACCTCAGAGCACGAGATAAGCTCTCCGGGCAAATTGACCCGATCCGAGATTGTTCTCGAGTGCACGGGTAAACGGAATTGTGCCCAAGGACGCCGCCGGGCCAGAAGTCCTCTTCGAGGAGATCTGGGGCGATAGCATCACACCTAAGGCGATCTGGCACGTGGTAAAAGCGGCCGCGAAGCGTGCTGGCATCAAGGACTTGGCTCCCCATGACTTGAGGCGCAC
>JBEKFN010000226.1:0-7104 GCA_050013295.1 Terriglobales bacterium | reverse complement strand
CCGGCCGCGGCAACCGTTTCCGCCGCAGCCGCCACGTCCGCACCGATCAAACCGATAGTCAAACGCGCACCAAGCTGCTTCGTCAACTTCAAAGCAGCGCCCAGCACCTCATACGACACTTTAGGAAGCGTGTTGCCAGCTTCCGAAACGTGCGCCAGGAACAAAATGTTCTGTGACATCAGAGTCTCGTTCTCCCGTTGCAAAATCCAGGGCCTGAAGGCGCGTTGATGCAGATGCACTTGCGGCATGCCTGAAGGCATGCCCTGATACGAATCTCACTTGCAAACAGGCCGTTAACAGGCTACGGACCGCCAACAGGCTACGGAAAAGCTGGCGCTTCGTATCAGGGCATCGCTTTAGCGATGCCGAAAGCCTTCGAAATCAGATGCCCCTTTAGGGGCTAGCGGGGAATCGTTGTCTACTTCCCCATCCATTCCGCAATCTCGCGCGCGATCTGCTCGGCCGGCAGGTCTTTGACCACGCGCGTCTGGCGCTGTTGTTTCGGCGGGCTCGCGCTCAGGAAGTGCAATCCACCAGCCGGCAGCGGCACGGACTTCGCCCGCTGCAGCGCGGGCATCACGGTGCGCATATTCGCCATTCCCACCTGAGGATTGTTGCGCGGTTCCGCCAGATTGCCGGTCGCCCAGCCGAACAAAGCAGGCGGACCCGGGCACACCGAAACCTGATGACGCCCACCCTCGATCCGCTCCAAAACTTCGAATGAACCGTCGGCTTGAACACTGAGTTGATCCACCCCTTGAAACTGATCGAGAATCCCGAGCCTCTCTCCGACCAACTGCATGGTGGCGCCTGCGCCTCGCGACGCCGATTCCCAGCCGCCGAATACGAGTATGCGCGAGCGATCGAGACCGAAAATGGCCTGGATGGTTTCCGCCAAGAGCGCAGCCGTGGCATGGGCATCGGCAAAGCCGCTGGCGCTCGAATCGACCGCAACCAGTTCAAAGTTAACTTTTTGGGCAATCGTCATCATCACCTGCTGCAGTTTTGCTTTCGGTCCCACGCTCACCAGCCAAACCTTGCTATTGCTGCCCGCGGCCTTGGATGCCAGGTTGGCAGCTTCATACAAGGCATGAGCCGCCCAGGGATCCAGCACGGCGGGAAGCATCATTTCGTTTTTCACCGCGGGACCCGCTGGGGTCTGGACCGGCTCCAACGTTTGCAGCGGGTCGGGCACAACGCTGCCGCAGACGACGATGTGATATCCGTTTGTCATTCGAGTCCTGTCAATTTATTAATCTACGTTCGATCATTTTCACAATCAAGGATATAAGCGATGGAGAAACGGGCGCCTCGCCCGTTCCGCCGAGCGGGACGCCCGGCTCTCCATTCGCCATCAATTGAGCGTCGAGTGCAGCCCTCCCGCGCCGGCGTCAAATTCGATGTTTCCCTGTGCGCCGTCGCCCTCGGCCGCGCAATTCCACAAGCACGCGCCACAGTAAACACACTTCTCACGATCAAAGGCAGGCACTGCGCTTTCGCCGCGGGTGATCGCCTGCCCCGAGCACATTTCCACGCACAACTTGGTTTCACAGGCACGGCAGAGTTCCGGACGACGAAAGATCACATGATTTGCGTAGCCCGGCGATGCCTGTACGCCTCCGCCCATGAGCAGAGCATCCTGGTGTGAGATAAGCAGCTTGCCATCCATCGGAATCTGCGGCCAACCACAGCGATCCATGATCTGGTCGTGCAGCGAAGCGCCCTTGGCGGTGCATTCCTCCTGCATCTGCTTCAGTTCGGCCGGCGAAATCCGCGATCCGTAAGCATCCTCAAGCGAGGGCATCTCGCGAGGCGATGGACGAGAGGCTGGCGTGACACGGCCGCCGGTCAAGCCCGCAACGGCCATGCCGATCATTCCCGTGAAGACGCCCGTCTGGAATCCGTTGCGCGATTCGGCCGCGATCTTCGACTCCTCATCGACCCAGCTCTCGCGCCGCCGCCGCACATAAGTTGCTTCCAGGTTTTCGCGAGTGAACGCACGCTTTTGCTCCGTCAGTTCGATGACCGCTTCCGCCAGTTGCACCCCGGTGGTCCAGGCTTCATCCACTCCCGATCCCGCCAGCACATTCGTGCTTCCCGATCCCTCGCCGATGCGTGCGTAGCCGTTGCCCACGAGATAGGGCTCGCCGTGGCGGCCCGATTCCTGCAGCGACTTCGCTCCCCACGACTTCAGGGTTCCGCCCTCGAGATAACGCCATAAATAAGGATGAAGCATGAAGTGCTGCAGGTAACGATAGGCCGTGCGCACGGGACTGCGAAACCACGACGGAACAAAGATGCCAACCGAAGCCAGCCTTTCGGGATGAACGTAGAGAAACCCGAAAATTTCCGGCTCCGGAAACCCGATGGTATGCAAGACAGTGCCGGGCTCCAGTCCACTATCTTCGCGGAGTTCGATCACCATCTTCATGCCGAGCGCCCACTCGCGGGACTCGTGGCCAGGCGGCATTCCGATATGCGCGTCGATCTTGCGGCCAACCGCTCCCACCGGACCGTCGCCCACCACCGTCAGCGCAGCGCGAAGATCCATGCCCGGCGTGAACCCTGCCACCGGATGCCCCTGCAAATCAGTCCCTTGATCGGCGAGCCGCACACCTGCAACCGCGTCTCCTTCAATCAGTGGTTCGGCGACCGGCATACCCGGCCAGATCTGCACCATGCCGGACGCCGCCACTTGATCGCTGACCCACTGGTTGAACTGGCCAAGTGACAGCACGAGGCCCTCGTGTTTCTGCATGAACGGCGGGGTAAAGGGCAGTTCGAAGGCCTCATGCTTCAGCCCCAACACAAAGCCAAGTGAGCGCAGCACGCGGTCGGCACCCTTGAATCCGAGAGACCGCTTACTCGCCCGTACGGGATCGAGCAGGTAAACCAGCTTCTCCGTCTTGACCGCCGCCGCCATTGGAATCTCGCTGAGTTCTACGCCGGGAAAACTGCCGCGTATCCCACGCCCCCGCGTGACCGCGCCCGAGACTCCGAACCCCAGCCCGTCAGCGCGCTCGTAGCAGATCACCTGCAGAGGCAAACCGGGAGATGTTGTACTCTCCAGCCGCACCGACCCATCCGCATTCAGCAAGCTGCGGCTCAACGTCGTCAGGAAGCCGCCCATCGCGGGGCCGAAGCCCACGCAGGCGATGTCGACGGTCATCTCTTGTCGCTCGATCGCAGGAGTCGGTTCTTGGGGAGTGGCGCTCATGAGCCTGTCGTAAAACTCCAATCTCTGCCCTCAGCGCCTGAAGGCGCTTTCCTAACGCAGCACTTCCGGCGTGCCTGAAGAAGCTGCGGAAAAACTGACGTTTCGTATCAGGGCATCGCTTTAGCGATGCCATAAGTCTTTCGCAACCAGACACCCCTTTAGGGGCTGGGGCGCGAAGTTAGACTTTTTCCGCAGCCGATACGAACCGCCCTTGCACCACGAGCGCTCATGCGGGGTAGTCCAGCGCCTCCGGAATCATGAGCTTCGAAATCGCCTCGGCGGCCCGGTCTTTCGATAGCCGGCAGCCCGTGAGGCAAGTGGAGAGCTTCGTTTGCAACGAGAGAAACTGCTCGGCTCCATTGCACTTCGCGCAGGGACCGGCTTTCTTCGGATGCGAGCCATCGCTTCCGATAACATCCAGGCCGTACGAGCCAATGCCCGGAATGATGCCCTCAAGAGAATCCAACTCGTCCTGCTGGTAACAGCCACGGTATCCCGCCTCGTCCCACGCCGGGTGACGGTTGTATCCGAACACCAACTCAGCGCAGATGCGCGCCACTTCTCCACCGGCCCGCGCCGACTGCACGTGGCACAGGTCGGTCATAAAATTGACCAGCCCGGCCAGCCCTTCAGCAACGGCAGGGTCGCTCGCTCCACGCCGCTCCAGTTCGAGCGCGTCGAGAATCTGGCAGCGCGCCGCCAGCAACCAGCAGAGTGCGTCGGCCAGTGGAAACGTCACACCCTGGCGCGCGCTCTGGTACAGACGGCCGCCGTCGGCATCGGTGCTGCCCTGCAAACGCTCCAACGTCCATAGCCACATTCCCATGGCCGTTGCCAGCGCGCATGCACCGGTGCCGGGACGCTCGCTGGCGATCCCGCGCATCTCCTTGATCCACACCTTAAGCTGCGCCAGGAAGAGCGGGTTGGTCATGGTGATGGAAAGTTGGCGGCGTTGCACAGCTTCGGGTCCCTCGTAGGTCGCTTCCAGTTGCGCATCCATCCACTTGTTGCCGAGGAATCCCGGACAGTCTTCCGTGATGCCGTACCCGCCCATCAGGCTAACCGCCTCGCGCATCATCTGCGCGCCCCAACCCGTGTTCCACAGCTTGGTTGCCGGGCAAAGCACATCGGCCAGCGAGTCCAAGAGAACGAAACGCAGAAGCGGATCCGATTCCAGTTGTGCCCGCTTGGGATCGTCGCCAGGCAAGCGGACGAGATCCGCCGCTCGTTCCGACGCGGCACGTTGCAGCTTCGCCCGCGCTCTGGCCGTGCTGACTCCCTGCGCCGCCAGCAGCTTGTCAGCCTCGCGCTCCAGCGGATCCAGTTCATCAAACGCCCGCGCCGCCGCAAATCCAAGCGAAGCTCCAGCCTCGCCGGTCGCCCACACATCCACCAACCTGTGCAGCGCGTCTTCGCGAGCCTGCAGCCCGAGTTCATAGCGCACCGATCCTGGCGTCGCCGTCTCCGCGCCCCGGAACCGCCCGCGCTGATACCGTATGACCGGCTCGACCGCGGAGAGCAATTTCGCCGCCGTCATGATGCCCACAGTCACGCGCGTCCGCCGGAACACGGCTTCAATCACCTCGCTGTGGTTGTAGCGCGGCACGATGACGCCATCTTTCACCTCGTAGCCGCCGACAATTCTGCTCGCCGGAATGCGCAAGCTGAAAATCGGATCGCCGGTCGAAGAAAGCTGATGCACCAGTTTTCGCGTGGGCGTGCCGCGATCGAATGTTCCAGGATCGCCTTCTTCCAGGATCACCATGCAGCTTCCCTTGATCCGCTCGTCGCCCGAATCCACCGCCGCCGTCACAAAATTGGCAAACCCTATATTGGTAATGAAGCGCCCGCGCTTTTCCACTTGCAGCGTCGGCTCTTCTCCTTGTTTCCATTCTGCGATGCGGATTTTTCCATTGAGCATGCCGGTATCGACGCCGACGTAAGGGATGGGCTCGGTCAGGCAGAATGCGCCCCGCCAGGGTTTGCGATCCTCTCCGGCCTGAGGCGGCGCGGCCAACTGCATGTATTTGGTTTGCTGCTCGGGCGTGCCGCGCTCGTGAATCGGCGCCAAGGCCAGACAACCCGCCAGGCTTGCAGTTGCGGCTCCGCCGTCAACCCATGCCAGTTCAAACGCCACCAGCGCCAGCGCCAGGTTCTTCGGGCCCGCGATGAAGCCGCCGTGCTCGGGCTCCATAAAGACGGCCGTGATCCCGGACGCATCGAACGCCTCCAGCAGTTCGGCCTTGGCCGGTGTCCACTCGTGCGAATTTCGGCCGCCGTTGGCCACCAGCCGCGCCACCGGACCGCGGGCCACCGCTCGTGCCGATTGCACCAGCATCTGCAGGTCGTAACGGTCGGCAAATCGCCATTGAATCTGGCGGGCAGCATCGGAAGGAAGCGTCCGCAGCAATTCCGGCTTGACGGGGGTGGCAGTGGAAGCCATGGCCTTACTCCTTTGAGAAGTGTGCGTTTGCGAAGTGGACGTTCCGATTCTGCCGTCGCATGACCGTCCGGTCTGTGATGTACGTCATAAGGGCCTGTGATCTTCGACCATGACCTTCGACCATGATTTTCGTCCATCGCTCCGTGAACTGCTGCCTGCCAGCCGGCTACCGGCAGCCGAACGCTCGCATCGCAACAGAGCTGCTACCCGCCAGGCCGCCTCGTCCAACAGTTTACTCGAAGATGCTAAATTAGATGTTTCATGTCTGCCCCCAACTCTCTTCTTGTTCGCGCGGCCAAGGCTCAGCCCACCGAACGCACCCCAGTCTGGTTCATGCGCCAGGCCGGACGCTACATGCCTGAGTACCGCGCCATCCGCAAGCAATATTCCCTGATCGAGATTTGCAAGAAACCGGAGGTCGCGGCCCAGGTCACCATTGAAGCGGCCGAGATCCTCAGAGTCGATGCCGCCATCATCTTCGCCGATCTTCTTCTCCCCCTCGAAGTCATGGGACTCCCCTTCCACTTTGCCGCCGGTGAAGGCCCAAAGATCGACAAGCCGGTGCGCACCGCCGAAGACATTGCCCACCTGCGTACCGATCGTGCCGCCGACCTCGGCTATGTTTCTGAAGCGGTGAAGCTCGTCTGCAAGCACTTCGGCGACAAGCTCCCCGTCATCGGCTTCTGCGGCGCGCCCTTCACGCTTGCCAGCTACATGATCGAAGGTGGAGGCTCGCGCAACTATCTTTTCACCAAAAAGATGATGTACTCCGCGCCCAACGCGTGGAACGAACTGATGAAGAAGCTGGTCGCAGTGACCGCCGAGTATTCCGCCGAGCAGGTGCGCGCCGGCGCCGACACCATCCAGATTTTTGATAGCTGGGTGGGCTGCCTGAGCGTCGAAGATTATCGCCGCTACGTTCTGCCGCACGTGACCGACCTGGTAAGGCGCCTGCAAAAGACCGGCCTAACAGAGTCCGGCCTAACAAAGACCGGCGTGCCCGTCATCTATTTCGGAACCGATAGCGCGACGCTGCTGCCCTCGATGCAGGAAACCGGCGCCGAAGTCATCGGCCTTGACTGGCGCATCCCGCTCGACACCGCATGGCAAAGCCTTGGCTTGAAAGGCGCAGTGCAAGGCAATCTCGACCCCGTGCTGCTCTTCGCCGATTGGAAAGAACTAAAAAAGCGGGCCGAAGATATTCTGCGCCAAGCCGCCGGACGTCCCGGCCACATCTTCAATCTCGGCCACGGCATTCTTCCCGAAACCCCGGTCGACAACGTAAAAGCGCTCTGCGATTACATCCGCGAGCACTCAGCAGATTTCAAGACAGCGGTTAAGAGCAAGCATTGATGTCCCCTTTCTTGAATTGTCATCTTTATGAATTTTGTCATCTCCTATGAATTGTCATCCTGAGCGAAGCGAAGGACCTGCTGTTCGCCGC
>JBEKFN010000225.1:0-7112 GCA_050013295.1 Terriglobales bacterium | reverse complement strand
CACGCCCACGACGGCACCGCCATTATGCTGGCCCGCTTGGCGGGCATCAAGACCGGGATCATCACCAAACGCATCTCCGAAACCGTTGCCTTGCGGGCGCGCGATCTGAAGATTGACCACGTGTATCAGGGCATTCAGGACAAGGCGTCGGTGTTTGCGCAGATTCTGGAAATAGACGGAATCACCGCCGCCGAGGCCGCTTTCGTTGGCGATGACGTGATCGATCTGCCGGCGATGCGCAAGTGCGGCCTGGCGATCGCGGTGAAGAATGCGCGCCCCGAGGTCAAAGCCGAAGCCCACTGGGCTACCTCCCACGCCGGTGGAGACGGCGCGGCCCGCGACGCGATCGAGTACATCCTGAAAGCACAGGGAAAATGGAAGCAGGCGGTGGAGGAATATATTTTGGAGAGAAGCTGAGATGTTTCGTACGCTATTCGTCGTTCGCTACTTGCTATTCGCGAAACCGTTTACTTGGCGAATCGCGAACAGCGAAACGCGAACGACGAACAGCCAAGAGCCTTAAGTTCACCCACCGGTTGCTTGCTTGGGGCGTGCTCGGGTTAGCAACCGGTGGGTTTTTGTTCTCCCTACTCACCCTGTTGTTTTCAGGAGCATAACTCTGGTAACCCAGCTTCTCCGAGAAAGTTTCGAAGCTTTTCCAATTTTCCCGCTTTTTCTAACTCATTTCCTGCCAGCAAGTTATCAGGCAGCTAATCGGGGATGGCCAGCGTCTTCGCCGCCATCAGTTCGGCGAAGCGGGGGTCTTTGCGCAGGGTGCTGAACTCCTCGTCCTTATATACATTCTTGATGTCCTTGTAACCCTCTTCCATCGCTTTCTTCAGATAGTGCAACGAACGCTCTGGCGAGCCGGTCCTGGCATACAGCTTGGCGAGGACGTAATCGTAGTGGGCCAGGTCTTCGGGAGATGAAAGCTGGGCCAGAACTCCAGCGCGCGAGGTTCGCTCGAAGATCTCGGGATCATGCTCCATCGCCTTGGAATAGGCTTGTATGGCTTTGTCGAACAGTTTCTTGCCGAAATAAGCCGCGCCCATGTTGCTGTAGTAGGAGGCTGCGTCGCCGTTCAACGAGATCGCTTTCTCGTAGTGCTTGATGGCGGTGTTGTAGCTGTGCGCCTGGTACTCAATGACGCCGAGATTGTTGTAAGCGTCGGCATATTTACGATCGGCCCGGATGGCGCGCTCGAAATTCTTTTTGGCTTCCTTGTATTGCTGCATCATGAGTTGGCAGATCCCGATTTTGTTGAACACGGACGCTTTCCCCGGCGCGCCTTTCAGCGCGGCTTGGTAGAAGTCCACCGCGTCGAGATAGTTCTTATCCGAGCGCAGTTCGTCGCCACGTTTCTCGAGTTCCTCGGGCGATGCCCCGGGAGCGGGCGGGTCGACGCGGTGCCGCGGTGGCGGACCGACTTCCACCTGTTCGGAATTCTGAGCTTGTAAGGGTAGAACGAGAAGCGCAGCGAAGAGAAGCGATACGGAGCCGATGCGGATACAGGAAAGCATATTCACCCCCGGCCGAACATACAAAACTTCACAGTTTCATCGCCTGCAAGCGTACTACGTCGCGTCCCCTGCAAGTTTGGGGCCGCGAAGTGGAGAGCCGGGCGTCCCCGCCCGGCCCGCCGCCATCACTTCGGTGGCGTGTCGCTATTCCTTGGACGGCGCGGGCGCGTCTTTGTCATTTTCTCGGGAGCCGCTGTCTCCCTTGAACACGCCAACGAACTTCCCGAAGAAGCCTTTCTTTTTCTTCTTAGTCTCTTCCTCGGATTGGACACCGGCGGCCGCCTGTGTGTTCCCGCTCGCGGTAGGTGGAGGCAGGGCTTTCTCGGAATTTGCGCCGAAGATGCGGGAGAAGAACCCCTGCGCACTGCTTTTCTGGTCGCAGGTATCGCGAGGCTCGGTGCCGGCCACGAAGGCAATTGTGTAATCGTCGGGGCAGGATGGCGTCGCCAGGCGGTTGGTAACTTTATCGAGTTGGACATCCACCACGCCTTCCGGCTGGGTGAAAGGCTTCACATCCGAATACTGGGACAGCTTAACCGCTTTCTTCATGAACTCGGCCCAAATAGGGGCCGCGCTCTGAGCGCCACTCAGGTGAAGGTCGCTGTAATCGTCGTATCCTACCCAGACGATGCACAGCAGATTGCTGGTGTATCCGGCAAACCAGCCGTCGTGCGAACTCCCGGTCTTACCTGCCGCCGGGGGGGTGAATCCGCGGGAGCGCACCCCGTACGCGGTGCCGAAATTCATGACTCCTTCCAGCATGTTGGTCATGACGAAAGCGACGCGCGGATCGAGAACCTCCTTCCTCTCCGTGCCGAGATTGACGACGATGTCTCCTTTGGAGTTGCGCACCGAATTTA
The DNA here is from genome assembly GCA_050013295.1 of Terriglobales bacterium. GTDB lineage: Bacteria > Acidobacteriota > Terriglobia > Terriglobales > Acidobacteriaceae > Acidiflorens. Next base: position 4,732 of record JBEKFN010000225.1, on the reverse strand, counting down.
CGAAGACGGGTGAAAGCCGCACGCCGCCGTTGGCAAAACTTGTATAGGCGGCCGTCATGTCGACGGGGGTGGCGTCGTAGGCGCCCAGTGCCATCGCGGGTGTGGCCTTCACCGAAACGATTCCGGCGGACTTGGCCAGATCCGCCACCTTCTCATAGCCCACTTCTTCCGCCAGTTTGACGGTTGCGTTGTTGAGCGAAAGCGCCAGCGCATAGCGCAGCGTGACATCGCCGTGGTACTCCTCCTTGTAGTTGCGCGGCTCATAAATCTGGTCGCCATAAGAGAACGTCGTTGGCTGATCGGGAACCATAGACGCCGGAGTGATCACGGTCGTCGAGCCGTCGAGCGCCGTATTCATGGCCGCCGCATACACAAACGGTTTGAAGATGGAGCCGGTGGGACGCTTGGCGAGCGCGTGGTTCAGTTGGCTAGATCCGTAATTTCGTCCGCCGACCAGCGCCTTGATCTCGCCGGTGTGAGGGTCCATGGCGACCAGCGCCACCTGCGCCTGGGGGCCGGGCGTGACGGTAGCTTCAAACTTGTTTTTTCCGACCTTGGTCATGTGGGTACGCATCTTCGTGACCTGATCGTCCACCAGCTTGATGCAGGTTTCGACCGCTTGCGCGGCCACCCGTTGCAGTTCAGGATCGAGCGTCGTATAGATGCGGTACTCCTGTTCGTTGACCTCGTGCTCGTTCAGTTTGTTGACGATGGTGTCGCGGACCATATCCACGAAGTAGGGCGCGTCGCTGGCCTCCACGTTCGGCGGGGCCAGTTTCAGCGGCATGGCCTTGGCTTTATCGGCTTGCTCGCGCGTGATGTCGCGAGTCTCGACCATGGACTCGATCACGATATTGCGGCGTTCCAGAGCGCGCTCGGGATGGCGATAGGGCGAAAGATAGCTGGGCGCCTGGATCAATCCGGCAAGCAGCGCGGCTTCGGGCAGGGTGATGTCTTTTAGATCCTTGTTGAAATAGGAGCGCGACCCTTCGGCCAAGCCCGAGATGGTGAACGACCCGCGCTGTCCCAAATCGACGCGGTTAGCGTAGAACTCGAAAATCTGCTGCTTGGAAAACTTCTGCTCCAACTCCACCGCGATCAGCATTTCGATGAGCTTGCGCTTGAAAGTCTTCTCGGGGCTGAGAAAAAATGCCCGCGAGAGCTGCATGGTGATCGTCGAACCGCCCTGCTGATGGCGCTGATGGGTGAAGTCGATCCAGGCCGCTTCGACCAGCCGCATGAAATTGACTCCGCCGTGCTGGAAAAAGCGGCGGTCTTCGATGGCCGTGACCGCTTCCACCATGAGCTTGGGGATATCGTCGTACTTCACCAATTGACGCTTCGACCGTTGCTCGGCGTCAAACAGCGAAGTCAGCATCTGGGGCTCGAGTTCATAAGCCGCCAGTTCGCCGGAGACGCGGCTGGTGATGGCCGAAACCGCGCCGCCGGCGACGGTGATGGTGGCTGCTTCGGGACTGTGATAAGACTCGGGCCCGGGCAGAACTTCAATGGAGCCGCCATGCACATGGTAGCTGCCCAGCGGATTTTCTCCCGCCTTTTCGGAATAGCCGGCATGACGCAGCTCCGCCGCAATTTCAGAGAGGCTCAACTTCGATCCGAGCTTCACCACCGGGGGAGCAGCGAAAATCTTGGCCGAAGTGGCGAACGCCGGACCGCGGAAGCGCTGCTCGATGATCCGGTCGTACTTGACATACCAATAGGCAAAGAAGCCGAGCACCACGAGCGATGCCGAGAGAAAACCGAGCAGGGCAATGCGCAACACGGGATCGTGGGCCAGCAGGCGGCTCTTCCCGCGGCTTTTTCCTCGCTGGCCGCCGCGTCGAAGTACCGGGATTTTCAGCTTGATGGACATGAAGAGAGCTGGGCATCCACGAAGAGCAATTCGCACTCCGAAATCTGGTTTTTGAGCTAAGGTGCCTTGTGGTTGATTCTAAATCACAAGGCAACCCCTACGAGCATTTGGGTAGAGTCTTAAATGACGCCAACAAGGTGTTTAAGGCACTACCGAGCAGTTGGATGCGTGTCTGACAACGGACGAACGTGTGTTGGGGACGGGGCTCTGCCCCGCTTCCACACGGGGATCTGGGGAGACCGCGGTCGGGAGACTACAGACGAGAGCAAGCCTCCCAATGCGGTAGCCCATCCATCGTCCCTGGGGGAAGGCAAATACCTTCTGGGGGAAGGGAAATACCTTGGACGATAAGCCTGAACTACCGCATTTGGCTTGCTACAATTTGAACGACCCCTAAGGAAATTCCCGCTATCGTGCCGCAACGCCACGGCGCTGTCTGTTCAAAATTGCACACTTTTGACGATTTAGGTGCTCGTCGATCGCGCAGGCGAACGCCGGTCGAGTGCCGGGCGTCCCCTCCCGGCGGGACGGGCGAGACGCCCGTCACTCCACCAGCTAGAATCTCATCGGCGGTGCCAGCTGAAAGCGAAGACCTAAGACCTGGAGACCTGCTCCTAAAACACGCCTTTGTTCTTCGACGAAGGATGGAAATCGATGGTTGTCGAGTACCCGGGCAGTTCGATCGCAACGCTGTAATCGGCTTCGATGTTGAGAACGCCAGTGCCGAACCCGCCCGCCCGAGTAACTTGCACCTGCTTGGGCGTCAACACAATGTCGTAGTTGCGGGCCTGCTTGATGATGGCTGCGCGAATGTCCTCTTCCGTACGCGTGCTGTAGGTTGCCTGTAGCGCTTCGGTCTTGATCGAATCCTCAAGCTCGTAATTCGAGAAGAACGGAGGGACGATCTTGATACCCGCCAGGACCAGCGCCACGAAGATGGCCACGCCGAAGACCAATTTCAAAGTTGCCATAAGAAACCATCGCCCAGTCGCCGGTTGCGAAGTTCCAATCGCGAGCTTTCCTTCATCCGCTAAGGGCTGTTTCTGCGGCTAGCGAGCGGCCGGGACCAATCGTTACTGAGATCCTTACTGAAGTCCTTTGCGCAATCTTTGGAAAAACTCGGTTATGGCAGAAATTTTAACGTCCTCCCGCTGCAGAGTCGAGCGCTGAACGACTTCAACAGTATCTTCGGTAACCTTCTTTCCCACGTTGATTCGAAAGGGGATACCCACTAGATCGGCGTCCTTGAACTTCACCCCTGGCCGTTCATCCCTATCGTCCAGTAACACGTCGAACCCGGCCGCCTCTAGTTGCCGCGTGATGTCCTCGGAGGCGCGGCGGACCGCCTCCTCCTTGGAGTTGGTTGCGACCACCACCACCTCAAATGGCGCGATCGAAGGCGGCAGCCAGAATCCGTTCTCGTCGTTCGACTGCTCGACAGCGGCGGTCAGGATGCGCTCGATTCCAATCCCATAGCTCCCCATGATCGGCGCGACCTCCTTGCCATTGCGGTCGAGCACACGAGCTCCCATGGATTCGGAATATTTGTAGCCCAGCTTGAAAATGTGACCCACTTCGACGGCGGTATCGATGCGCAGAGGAGCGCCACAATTCGGGCAGGGCTCGCCGGCCGTCACCGCGTGAATGTCGGCAACATTCGTCGCCGGAAAATCCACTACTGGCGTCACATTCAACAGGTGGTAATCCTGCTTGTTTGCTCCGCAGATTAAATTCTTGCTGGATTGCAAGCTGCTGTCCAAAATAACCTGCAGCCGATTGCCCGCATGCACAGGCAATCCTTTGGGACCAACAAAACCGTGGGGACCAAGCAGAAGGTCCACTTCCTCGCCGCTGGCCGGCCTCATTCCCAGCAACCCAAGATGCGCGACCGCAGTCAACAGCTTTGCCTCCTGAACTTCGTGGTCTCCTCGCACCAAGGCCACAATGATGAAGGGCTCCTTCTCCGGAACCTTGACAGCTCCCGTCACTTCATCGGCAACTTCACCCAGATAGACCACAACTTTGATCAAGTGACTCGGGGGAACTTTCAGGAAGCCGGAGACTTCCGCAATAGTGCGCTGTCCGGGAGTCAGGACCGGTTCTGCCGCTGTCTTGTTCCCGCGCAGTTCTCCTTGAAGACCCGCAACGTTTGAAGTCGCCTTCTCCATGTTGGCCGCGTAATTGCATTTCTCGCAGCTCACAATCTGGTCCTCGCCCGCCGGAGTCCGCACCATAAACTCCTGCGACTGCGATCCGCCCATAGCCCCCGAGTGCGCATCGATCACCATATACTTCAGCCCGCAGCGGTCGAAGATGCGGCAGTAGGTGTCGTGATGCTTGGCGTAGGAAGCGTCGAGTCCGGCGGCATCGATGTCAAACGAGTAAGCGTCTTTCATGATGAACTGACGCACCCGCAGCAGGCCCGACTTGGGACGAATCTCGTCGCGAAATTTGGTCTGAATCTGATACCAGATCTGCGGCAGTTGCTTGTAGCTGCGCAGCTCCTTGCGCGCAATGTCGGTCATGACTTCTTCATGAGTCATGCCCAGACAAAGATCGGCGCCCTTGCGATCCTTGAGGCGAAACATGTTGTCGCCCATTGCCGCCCAGCGCCCGCTCGCCTCCCAAATTTCGCGCGGATTCAAAGCCGGCAGGTAGAACTCCTGCCCGATCTTGTCCATCTCCTGCCGGACGATGCCCATGATCTTCTGGGTGGTGCGATTGCCGAGGAACAGAAACGAGTAGATCCCAGCGCCCAGTTGACGAATATATCCAGCGCGGACCAGCAGCTTGTGGCTAGCGACTTCGGCATCAGCCGGAGCCTCGCGAAGAGTAGGAATAAAAAGTTCGGACCAGCGG
>JBEKFN010000224.1:0-7120 GCA_050013295.1 Terriglobales bacterium | reverse complement strand
CAGGCTCTGCTCGATTAGATCGGCGGCTTCGGTCCATCCGAGGAGGCGGAACATCATGACGCCCGAAAGAATGACGGAGCCGGGATTGATGACGTCCTTGTCTGCATATTTGGGAGCGGTGCCGTGGGTAGCTTCGAAGATGGCGTAGCCGTCGCCAATGTTCGCTCCGGGAGCAATGCCAAGGCCGCCAACCTGCGCGGCGCAGGCGTCCGAGATGTAGTCGCCGTTCAAATTGGGCGTGGCCAGAACGCTGTATTCATCGGCTCGCGTCACAATCTGCTGGAAGATGGAGTCGGCAATGCGGTCGTTGATCATCAGCTTTTTCTTCCAGACGCCTTTGCCGTGCGTGGCGTAGATGGAATCGAGACAGTCTTTCACTTCTTTGTAGATAGTCTGGCGATAGTCTTCTTGGGCGAACTCCAGGCCGGGTTCGATGAGGCTCGCGTTCTCCTCGACCGTGATATCCGGCTTCTTGTCTTTGTTGTCGATGATCCAGCTCTCACGCTCGGTGACGACTTTGTCGCGGAACTCCTCGGTGGCGAGATCATATCCCCACTTGCGGAACGCGCCTTCGGTGAACTTCTGGATGTTGCCTTTGTGGACGAGAGTGACCGCTTTGTTCTTGTTTTCGAGAGCATGCAGGATGGCCATGCGCACCAGGCGCTTGGTACCGGTCACGGAAATCGGCTTGATGCCGACGCCGGAATCGAGGCGGATCTGCTTCTTGCCCCCTTTCAACATGTCTTTATTGAGGAACGCGATCAGTCGGTCGCAATCGGGCGTGCCTTGTTCCCATTCGATGCCGATGTAAACGTCTTCCGTGTTTTCGCGGAAGATGACAATATTCATGCGCTCGGGATGCTTCACGGGCGACGGCACACCCGCGTAGTACTTCACCGGACGCACGCAGCCGTAGAGATCGAGGATCTGGCGCAGGGCGACGTTGAGGGAGCGGATGCCGCCTCCGACAGGCGTGGTCAGCGGGCCTTTGATGGCGACGCGAAACTCGCGGATGGCGCTGACGGTGTCGTCGGGCAGCCAGTTCTGAAAGCGAGCCTTGGCTTTCTCGCCGGCAAAGACTTCGTACCAGGCCACGGAACGCTTACCGTGGTACGCCTTTTCGACAGCGGCGTCGAAGACGCGGACGGACGCCTTCCAAATATCGCGGCCGGTGCCGTCTCCTTCGATGAAAGGGATGATGGGGTGATCGGGAACGCGGTACTTGCCGTTGCTGTATTCGATCTTCTGCCCGTTGGATGGGAGAGGGACTCCATTGAACGACGCCATGCACTGCCTCCAGAATTTGGGAATGACCAATCATTATAAAGAATATTCAAAGAAGTGGGGTGTGACGCACCTCACAGTGGGGTGGGTGTTCGCGACTGCATTGCGAGCGCGCTGCCGCGTCGCCGGCCCGCGCGCAAAAGAGACGCGACAAGCCGGGTCTCACCCAGTCCGCATTAGCGTTCGATCTTTACAGACTTGACCACTACGTCTTTGTTGGGACGGTCCTGACGGTTCTTGGCGACTTTCGAGATTTTTTCCACGACTTCGTAACCTTCGACGACCTCGCCGAAAATTGTGTGTTTGCCGGTGAGCCAGTCGGTGTTGGCGACGGTGATGAAAAACTGCGATCCGTTGGTGTTGGGACCAGAGTTGGCCATCGCCAGCTTTCCCGCCTTGTCAAAACGATGTGGCGAACCTTTGGTTTCGTCTTCGAACTGGTAGCCCGGACCGCCAAAACCGCTGCCCATCGGGTCGCCGCCCTGGATCATGAAGCCGGGAATTACCCGATGAAAAATAGTCCCGTGGTAAAGGGGGTCAGTGGTCTTTTTGTGGGTAGTGGGATGCGTCCACTCGCGCTTGCCTTCGCTCAGTTCGACGAAGTTGGCGACGGTCTTGGGGGCCTCCTTTTCAAACAGGCGGCAAACGATGCTGCCCTCGCTGGTTTCGAACACGGCATAGGTTCCGGGTGTGCGGGTCATAGTCTCCTCGAATTCCTAAATTGATTTTGTTTACATGGCTTCCTTCCCGCCAGCCAATGGTTTAGGCGCGGTCTAGGGCTTGGCGGTGGAGGCACCGGCGCCATGGATTTCGATGTGCGTGATCTTGACGGCGTGGACCGGACTTTCGCCGTTCGTGGGCATGCGAGCGATTTTCTTCACCAGTTCGACCGCCGCGTCATCGCACTGCCCGAAAATGGTATACCCGCCATTGAGGCTGGGGTACGGCACTTCGGTGACAAAGAACTGCGAGCCGTTGGTGTCGGGTCCGGCGTTAGCGTAGGCGAGTCGTCCGGGGCGATCGAACTTGACGCTGGGCGAAGTCTCATTCTTGAATTTGTAGCCGGGATCGCCCGTGCCGTTGCCGGCGGGATCTCCACCCTGAATCATGAATTGGGGAATCACGCGGTGGAAGATGGTGCCGTCATAGAGTGGGACGCCGTGCTTTTTCACATGGCCGATGGGGCTGGTCCAATCCTTCGTGCCCTCAGCCAGGCCGATGAAATTCTCGACTCCGATCGGGGCAACTTTCGGAAACAGCGTGCAATGGAGGTCGCCGGCCGAGGTGTGGATGATGGCAGTGGGGTCGGCCTGTGCGGCGCCGAGCAGGGAGGTGGAGATTATCACGACAAGCGTCTGCATTAGAGTTCGCATGGAGGCTCCTGTAAGGTTTTTTGGCAATCTCTGATTGTACGACAAAGGGTTGCACGACAACGATAGGATGACAAAATCGTCAGGATCTCAGTGTCGACGAAACTGAGACGCTATCCAAGGTGCTGCGGGATTTGCTATGGAGCGACGGGCGTCCTCGCCCGTCCGGAGGGCGCATCGGGACACGCGAGACGCCCGTCGCTCTATCGAATCACTCATCCTGCCGTCAAGGCGGAGAGCGCTTGCTGGACGCACTGCTCAAGCGATTGATCAGTGGAGATCACTGTTTTGGGATAGGAGATAAGTTCAAAGCGGTCTTTCATTTCCAGGTAGAGCGCGAACGATCGATTCTGCGCTGGGTGCGACGGATCAGGTTCAAGATCCAGACGCCGCCGAGCGGATTCATCGGAACATGTGCACTCGATGATCGTCCAGGGCTGAGCGAGCTCGCGGGCGAGTGCCAGAACGCGGTCGATCTGATAGCGGCGGGAAAAGGGGCGGCCGTCGAGAAAGATTTTACGAGCGGGAGTTTCTTGCAGCAGGAAGCGGGCAGCGTCGAGCATGACCTCCATCACGAAGTCGTCTTGCTTGACAGAGTATTCGATATCTTCTGGCGAGAACAGGGCGGCGCGGATCTCGTCTTTGCTAAGAATAGCGCCAGCGCCTTGCGTGTGGCGCAGCAGTTCGCGAGCGAGCGTAGTTTTACCGGTTCCGGGAAGGCCCGCCATGAGAACAATCATTCTGTGGAGAGTGTAGCGGAGACAGCGTTCAGTTCAAGTTTTAACTCGAGGCTCAGTTGGAGGCGCTTACAGCAGTGGCAGCGACGGTGACGGTGCCCGGTTCGGTGGCAGGTTCTTCCACCGGCGGACGCGGGAAAATCGACTGCGTCTGACGCCAGTCGTCGTAGCGGTCGGAGACCATTACGTGGAAGCACCAATGGCGGCTCTCTTCTTCGGGTTCGACCAGACCGAGGGCGTTCAGATAGAACAAGTAGTGCTCGACGAACCGAATCTGCTCGTTCGTCATGCCTCGGCGCTGCAGATCGACCGTGATGCCAGCGAGATGAGAAGAGGCGGTGTCACCATCCACTGGGGCGGCGTTGCGATTGCGACGGCGAAGCTTCTTCTGTACCGTGACGGTACGGACGGCGGAGTTTACCTGGATTTGTGTGTGGAATTGGCGGTAATAAACCTCGGAAAGATCCTGCACAAAATCACGGGTCCACGGACGACAAAAACGGCGTGAAGGATCAAGACTGGGCTCAATCTTCAGAGATTCGCTTGCCTCGATGGGCACCAGCGCGCCCGAGGCCTTCAGCGCTTCCAGTTCAGCGTCGTCCTGAATGCGCGCCAGATCGAGGCGGTCGATTTCTTCGTTTTGCCGGAGCAGGGAATCGTGCGACGGACGGAACAATGGGTTCCAAAGCACGCCAAAATGTCTACGGATGCGCAGCAGACGGTGGTGGCGATGAGGGGCGACGCGGTGCAGGGCAAAAGCGGTTCCTGGCGAAGCGACCATAACGAAGATCGCAAGCGTGATCAACGCAGTCAGCAGCGCGACTGTCGGCTTGCGGATTCTCAGGCTTCGCGTTGTGGGTCTTCGCGTCATTCCAATCCGAAATCATGCCTCCGTTGGAACACTCCCCGGAGCTGGGCAAAAGCCTCGATTCTCCTACAGGAGTTGCAATTCTAAACCACAGGTGAACAATTTTGTGAAACAATTCGGCCTAAGCCCTATTACTTAAGGGATTTGCGGGTGGTTACCAGACCGTAATTCGATGATTCTTGGTGCCAATACTAGGGAAAAGCGCCCTTTTTGGAAATTGCAAAGTTGGACTCTGGAATGCTCGCTGCCCAGGCCCCTGAAGGGCCTCCGATTTCCCGTAGAGACTCGTGCGTCTCTACTTGCGCAGCAGGTCGGTGAGCGCTTGTATCATGACCTGGCCACCGACTTCGGCAATCGACGTGGTCAGGGGAATACTCTTCGGGCAAATCTCGACGCAGTTTTGAGCGTAGCCACATTCCTGGATGCCGCCGTCGCCCATGAGCGCCGACAACCGCTCGTGCTTCAATGCCTGGCCAGTGGGATGCGTATTGAACAGCCTGACTTGCGAGATGGTGGCCGCGCCGACGAATCCTGTGTCCTCATTGAACTGCGGACAGGCTTCCATGCAGCAGCAACACGAGATGCAGTTCGATAGCGGATAGGTTTTTTCCTGGTCCTGCATGGTCATGCGCGGCCCCGGACCGAGGTCGTAGGTGCCATCGACCGGTATCCAGGCTTTCACTTTTATCAGGTTCTCAAAGAGCACGCTGCGATCGACCGCGAGATCGCGCACGATCGGAAATTTCGATAACGGCTCAAGTTTGATCGGCTGATCGAGGTTGTCGAGCAGCGAGGAGCAGGCCATGCGGGCGCGTCCGTTGATGAGCATGGCGCAGGAGCCGCAGATCTCTTCGAGACAAGACGAATCGTAAGTGATCGGCGTGGTCTGCTTGCCGTCGCGGGTGACGGGGTTGGCCGCGATCTCCATCAGCGCCGAAGTGATGTTCATGTTCGGCTTGTAGGGAATCTCGAACTCTTCCCACGACGGCTTGGCGTCGGGGGTGAGTTGGCGTTTGATTTTTATGATTACGGATTTATTGTTTGCCATTTAGCTCTTAGCCTTTAGTTCCCGAAACCGCGTAGGCCCGGACGCATTCGTCCGGGCTTGGCGAGCGCAGCCCGCCACTCTTACCAGTCGCGCAAGCGCTGCGGAGCTTCGCTCCGCGGGGCGGACGAATGCGTCCGCCCCTACGTGTTCGTCTTCAGTACTTCCTCGGCCGCGGCGGAATCAGCGCTGCGTCCACCGGCTCGAACTCAAACTTCGGCTCGTCCAAATCGGGCGCGAAAACTGCTTTCGTGGTCTTCATCCAGTTCTTGTCGTCGCGCTCGGGGAAATCGGGCTTATAGTGCGAGCCGCGAGATTCGTCGCGCATGCCCGCTCCCTGCGCGATTACGCGCGACAGCTGCAGCATGTTGTAGAGCTGGCGCGCGAACGCGATCGTCGTATTCGCCCACTGCGAGCGGTCGCTCAGGTTGATCTTCTGGTAGCGTTGCAGCAACTCCACCACTTTGGCGTCCGCTGCTTCACACTTCTTGTTGTAGCGGATAACCGTGCAGTTCGCGGTCATAGTTTCGCCGAGTTCCCGCCAGAGCAGGAACGGATTCTCATTGCCGTCGGCTTTCATCAGTGCGGCGTTGATTTCCTGCTGCCGTTTACGCTCGGCCTCAAAATGTCCGTTGCTGGGCGCACCTTGCAGATTCTTCGCGTATTGCACGGCGCTCGGGCCGGAGACGAAGCCGCCAAAGATACACGACACCAGCGAATTTGCCCCCAGCCGGTTGGCGCCGTGGTATTGGTATTCGGCCTCGCCCGCGGCGTAGACGCCGGGGATGTTGGTGGCTTGTTTGTAATCGATCCACAAGCCGCCCATGGTGTAGTGCATGCCCGGAAAAATCTTCATGGGCGTGACCCGCGGATCGTCGCCAACAAACTTCTCGTAGATTTCGAGGATGCCTTCCAGCTTGCGGTCCAGAGTCTTGGCGTCGATGTGGGTGAGGTCGAGGTAGACCATCGGCTTGCCGTCGATGCCGAGGTTATCCTCGAACACCACTTTGAAAATTGCGCGGGTGGCCACGTCGCGCGGGACGAGGTTGCCGTATTTCGGATACCACTCCTCGAGGAAGTACCAGCGCTCTTTCTCAGGAATGGATTTCGGGTCGCGCTTGTCGCCCGGAGTTCTGGGGACCCAGACGCGTCCCCCTTCGCCGCGCGCCGATTCCGACATGAGGCGCAGCTTGTCTTCGCCGGGGATGCAGGTGGGATGCACCTGAATGAACTCACCGTTCGCGTAATAGCAGCCCTGCTGATAAAGTGCCGACTGCGCCGATCCGGTGCACACCACGGAGTTGGTGGACTTGCCGAAGATAGCGCCACAGCCGCCCGTCGCAATGATAATGGCGTCGGCCGGGAAGGTCCGCACCTCCATCGTCCACAGGTCCATGGCGCAGATGCCGCGGCAGACGCGCGTTCCGTCGAGCACCGCCGAGAGAAATTCCCAGTGCTCGTACTTCTTCACCTTGCCTTCGGCCTCGTAGCGCCGGACCTGCTCGTCGAGCGCATAAAGAAGCTGCTGACCGGTGGTTGCTCCGGCGAATGCGGTGCGGTTATAGAGCGTGCCGCCGAAGCGGCGGAAGTCGAGCAGACCTTCGGGAGTGCGATTGAAGGGAACGCCCATGCGGTCGAGCAGATCAATGATGCCGGGGGCGGCCTCGCACATGGCCTTGACCGGCGGCTGGTTGGCGAGGAAGTCGCCACCGTAAATCGTGTCGTCAAAATGGATCCAGGTGGAATCGCCTTCGCCCTTCAGGTTCTTGGCGGCGTTGATGCCCCCCTGCGCGCACACCGAATGCGAGCGCTTTAC
>JBEKFN010000223.1:0-7129 GCA_050013295.1 Terriglobales bacterium | reverse complement strand
CACGAGCACGAGTGGGTGGAGATCTTGGCTGTTAGATCGCCTGGCCGAAGTGCAGCAACGTGAAGGGCAGATCTTTCTGGTTTTGGCGCTGGTGATCGGGGCGTTGACGGGCTCGGCGGTCGTCGCGTTCATCCTGCTGACGGAACGAATGGGGATGCGGCTGTATCCGGTGGGCGGTGCTCCGTGGCGGCGGGTGCTGTTCCCGGTCGTAGGTTCGCTCGGCATCGGCTACTTGCTGTATCGCTATTTTCCTGATGCGCGCGGCAGCGGCGTGCCGCAGACGAAGGCTGCTTTGTACGCGCGCGAAGGGCGCATCACGCTGCGCACCGTGCTCGGCAAGTTTTTCTGCACTTCGGCAACGCTCGCCAGCGGAATTCCGCTGGGACGTGAAGGGCCTTCGGTTCAAGTGGGCGCGGGCATCGGCTCCGTGCTCGGACGCCTCCTCGGACTGCGCTCCGAGCAAGTAAAGAACCTGATCCCGGTGGGAGCGGCGGCCGCGATTGCAGCCGCGTTTAATACGCCGCTGGCCGCGGTGCTGTTTGCGCTCGAGGAGATCGTGGGCGATCTCAACGCACCAGTGATGGGGGCGGTGGTGCTGGCTTCGGCGACTGCGTGGATGGTTCTCCGTGTGTTGCTCGGCAATCATCCTCTCTTCAAAGTTCCGCAATATGAACTCGTCCATCCGGCGGAGTTTGCGGTGTATGCGGTACTCGGCGTGGCCGACGGCTTGGTTTCGGCGGCGTTCACGAAACTCTTGCTGGGCATGCGGGCGCGCTTCCTGCGATTTCCGCAGAAGACGGTCTGGTTTCAACCGGTGGTTGGCGGGCTGCTGGTCGGACTGGTCGGCTGGTTTGTGCCGCAGGTTCTGGGCGTCGGTTATGGCTACGTCGGCGACGCGTTGAACGGAAATATGGCGTTCAAAATGATGTTGCTGCTGGTGGTTCTGAAACTTCTCACTGTTACCACCAGTTATGCTTCGGGCAACGCAGGCGGTATCTTCGGCCCCGCCCTGTTCATCGGCGCCATGTTGGGAGGAACGGTCGGAACCGTCGCGCATCATTTGTTCCCGGCTTACACCGCTACGCCCGGCGCCTATGCGCTGGTCGGTATGGGCGCGGCCTTCGCGGGGATCGTGCGCGCTCCCATGACCTCAGTGCTGATGATCTTCGAGATGACGCAGGATTATGCGGTGATCGTCCCGCTGATGATTGCGAATCTGGTGAGCCTTTTCATTGCTTCACGATTGCAGCACGAGCCCATCTACGAAGCGCTAGCCGTGCAGGATGGCATCCACCTGCCCTCGGCGAAGACGCGCCAACGATCTGGTCAGCGTCAGGTAGTAAGAATCATGCGCACTGCGGGCCAGTTGCTGCCAGCCGAGACTACGGTTCGGGAGGCCCTGGATCGGGTTCGATCGAGTGAATTCCAGACGTGGCTGGTGACGGATCGACGAGGCGTGGTTGGCGTGATCAACCTTTCTTGGCTGGAGCGAGAGATGGCTGAAGGCGCGGACAAGAAGCTTGGCGAACTGGTAGACGCCTTAGCTTTTCCGCACGTCCACCCCGACCAGGGACTGGATTTGGCACTCGAGCGCATGGGCACGAACCAGATCGAAATCCTGCCGGTGGTGAACCGTGCTGATATGCATAAGTTGGAAGGCATCGTTACGCTGCGGGACGTTTTGGATGCGTATGGCGTGAGCCATGGGAAAGGAAACTCATATTGAAAAGGAACTTCTCTTTTATTGCGCTCTTGGCGTTCATTCTTCTGGTATCGGGTTATGCCCAACACCTCCAAGATGGGCCTAATAACGAAGCGATCAAACCGAATGTAGCGCCTCTACTCCAGCAGAAGGCCGTTTATGATAAGAGGGGAACTATCGACCCGGAGGGGGAGGTCCATGTGGGCCACGAGACGCTCCCCGTGATGGTCATTACAACCCCACAGTGCCCGTTCGTCGATGTCCCGAACCACCACGGAGAAATCAAAACGAGTGACAAATTCAATTGCGACCCGCTTGCTTTCGTTCAACACACAGTGAAAGTAGAAGGCAGGCGATTTGACCGCCGTCCAAAGACGGTCACGTTTCCGTACCGCCTGACCTTCTGGCATAATCATCCAGTGTTTTGCGTTCCGTTCGATGACCAGAACCAGAAGTTGAAGCCAGGAACGGGAGAGGCGTGTTACTTCAGAGACATTGAAAGATTGCATGTCGAGATCCCTTAGCCCCACCCATCACGCAAGCTGTCTCCGCCAAGCGGACGCGCTCGCCTTCTTCTAAAATGGATACAAGGACGCCGGCGCCAGCCCGCAAAAAAGCCAGGAACCCCAGACGCGCTTGCTAAACATGAGGGAGCTCCTGTGGTTGTATTCAGCGTACAGATCTTTTGAGACGGGAAATCGAATGCCGCATACAGTGTGTCGTTTTCAAATACCATCGGAGGGGCCCCCGTGCCTGAGCCGAGAAACCCGATTGTCCTGGCCGCGCCCGTCGCGGTGCTCAACGAGTACAGGGTTGCGCCTGCAGAACCGTTCGTGCCAGCGCTCATGTACAGCGTCTCCGAACCGGATGAAAGCGCTACGCCACCGGCAGTGGCGGGGTTAAAGCCAGTGGGTCCGATGAGTGTTGCGACGCCTCTCTTGGTGTCGATGGAATAGAGACTTAAGTCCTGGATGGTTTTTTCACAGCTTCAAAAGAAGCGAGAAGTGCGGCACCCGGCACCCAGAAGTGGTCTAGATGTGGTTACTGCTTTTCGTCGATATACGTCGAAACTCTTCCCAGCCACTTGTTGTCCGAGATCTCGGTGATTTTCTTGTCATCCGCGGAGACCGTCAGTTTGTCGACAACGTAGAGTTTCCCGTCACGTTTGTAGGTGACTTCCATTTGATGCGGTCCCAGCTTCTTTACCGACACAGTCTCATTGGCATAAGTGCCTTTCACCGGCTGCTCCTCGCCGCCAAATTTGGCTTGCCAGCTTTCGCCGGTCGGAGTGGACATGCTCACCTCATCGCCTGAGACCTTCCACATGGTGGTGAGCCCAGCAGTATCTTCGTTAACATGCTGAATACGCCAGGAGCCGGATGTCGCGTTGGAGCCGGCAGGACCCGCGGCGACCCGCATGAACTTGGCTTCCGACTTGTAAGGCTGGCTGCCGTTGGCAGGATAGGTGGTGCCCGCTATGGTCAGCATCTTCCCATCGGCAGAGACCGTCCGGGTCGAATCACCGGTGGGCTTACCAGCCTTTTTCGTGACGACGTGAATCGAATTCGGGTCCACCACCTGCACGGAGATCATGTCATAGGGCGTGCCGGTAACGGACTGGTCCTGGCCGTCGGCCTTGACATTGATTTTGGGGACGCAACTTTCGCAGTCGTACATGCCATTGTTGAGGGAAAAAATGTATGGCTTTTGCGACAGCTTGGACTCGGCCATGTTGGTCTTCCAAGTACCGTCGAATGGGCTTTGGGCAAACATCAGAAAGGGGAATAAACACACAACTCCGCAGAGCAGCTTCTTCATGTTTCTCTCCTAATTCCGCAATCTTTGTGGAAGTCCAGACACACTATACGGTTCAGCCGGAATTTCCTTTATGCTTTCGAAAACGGCACTATAATACACCCGTCTCGCCCTTCGCAACACCGTGAAAACGATTTGCCCCGGAATTTCCTTTTTGACCGGTCTTCATCCGCAGCAGCACAGCCCAAAGTTGCCCCATTTGTGGCCTACTTTGCGGGCAGGTTCGCGGTATAAGCCAGCAGCTGTGCCCGTGAAAACTTCTTGCGAATCAGAACCTTTATTCCGGTCTGCGAGTGACCATACTAACCACCGACACGGTACGCCGAGGCCCTTCCGGAGCGCAGGCCACGCGAACCGTTCAGGTGCGCGACGCAAACGGCAGTTTTGAAGTAGTTTCCGTGGACACCACAAAGTCCGACAACATTCACGCCATTCAGGTTCAGATAGCGCCTTCGGAAGTTATAAAATAGGTCCTACACTGGCGGTTACGTCCCTTACCGAGTGACTGCACGCGGTAGCCCGAGCGGACCTTTGTAGTTTGACCGACTTGGAAGCTACCCCGGCCTCCCAGATGCCGCATATAGGTAACTGGGATCCCGATACTCGCGTCAAAAAGAAATGGATGAGCCGCGCATGGCCGAATCCACTCGGGAACAGGACGTCAACCAGGCCACGCGGCAGGAACTGGGAAAGCTGCCGTAGTCGAACGTGAGAACAAGTCCGGGGCGCCCATGCGCAGGGGGAGCTCCCGAAGGAGAAAAATAATGGCAAAGCTGACCAAGCCAGCTCTTGATCGGATTTCCGCAACCAAGTTCGCGTTTCCGAAGCAACGCAAGGAGCCGCTGGAAAATGCCTCTCACGTACGCAACGCTGTTGCGCGCTTCAACCAGGTGAAGGGCGTTACGGAAGCGGAACGTCGTGCGGCGTGGAAGCGGATACAGTCTGCCGCAAAGCGATACGCAGTGGAACTTGAAGAGTCCGCCTAGCTCGAACTCGACACGGTGGATGCTTGCCAGGGCAAAGAGAGTCGAAGCGCTTCGATGTCTCCGGAGCTCGTCACGTGTTCTGCAGCCTGTGCGTTGGCTGCTTATCTTCGATGAATTTCCCGCGATCTTGAGAAGACACGTCACAAAATAGGAGGGCACACTCTTCAGACTGTTGTCATGTGAGGGGAGCATCCTCATTATGGGAATTGCAGATAGGCGAACGCCACTGCTGTTTGGCAGTGGCGTTCATTGGTTGCGGGGGGCGGATTTGAACCGCCGACCTTTGGGTTATGCGATCTGACTCACCTTTCGGTGAGAGTCGGACTGTACCTTCATCCCCGAGGGATGCTCGCCATCCAGTCTCTACGCCTTCCCCCACCATTCCGGGGGCTTGGTTCGGTATTGCCTTATCGCTCGCGCGACGTAGGTTCCACCGACTTTGACGAGTGATCTTCCGGCGCATTGCTGCGCCGGACGCCCAATTTGCAAAAGCTCCTACAACTAAGGATGCCCAGGGAACTCCAAGGAATCCTAAGGAGCGTGAGGTTATGAGCCCAAGGAGATTAGTAATATCAACAACTTACAAGACGCGGGTGGCCCTCGAAAAGCCTTGTAAGGAACGCTAGGGAGTCCTTATTGGACAGTTAACGGACAGGCGAGTTTCATCGTCTCCTTCATTTTGATTTTGTGATTTTGCATCCTCAACCGAGCGAATGATCCCGAGGTGAGCTATTCGCCTCCACGTAGCTTCCGTGCCATCCTGGTTTTCACTGCGGAACCGAGATGCGGGAAATGCCGTTCGGCTCGAAGCAGTTCAATGGGACATTGGTACAAATTAGGGTGTTCTAAATGAACCGGTAACCCGCGCCAGCGACGACGCCAGCGCGGGCGTAACGCTGCTCAGTACTCGCTCGGCAGATGGATCACGTTGTTAGCGAAATACAGCGTGATTTCGTCCAGCGGGAAATCGGTGTGCTCGATCCCCTTGGTGAACACAACGTTGCCATCGCCATCGTCGCATGTAAGCGAAGCGGTTCGATCGGGACGCACGGCTAGCTTCCAGACTTGAAATTCCTCGGCGGCCACAGCCTTGTTGTAGGGCTGAATGATCGCGATTTCGTCTAGAAGCCAATACGCCCCGCCGTGCTCGGCAACATGCTGCGCGCCGTCGGTGTAAAGAACATTGGGGTTGATCGAATGGCGATACCAGTTGTCGCTGCCGGTGAACTGCGCCAAGTCGGATTTGCTGAGACTCTTCGTCGTCATAATGTGCCTCTTTTCTTTGAAGTGACCCCGCGGCGGGGGCTAGAGAGGCAACAGGAACAGCCGTTCAGAAGGCGCGGCGTCACGGGCAAACGTGGAATAAATGAGGGGCAGCCCGTAGGGAATCATCGTTTATGCCGCGAAAGTGCCTTGACGTTAGCCTGCGGCTGTTAGATTGACTCCGAACCCGCCCGTTAGTAGGTCACGGAAAGAGACACATTCTGACGAAGACGGCGCGAGACGCTGTGCTGTCAACTGCGACGCGGGACCGCTCGGCCATGTTTAAGACGACAGTTCAGGCTGACAGCCAAAAATCCATTTGCTTTGGTGGCATGCGCTGGGGTGCATATCTGCGGAGGAAGGAGTTGCCGCTGCCTGTCATCCCGAGAATCAGGGTATGGGCAACGTCGCGGGTGTGCAGGTTGAGAAAGTAGGGCGTGCTGTTGTCGGTTTCGACGACTGCCAAGTACTCCGTGCCGAGATGCGCGTTCGTCTTTTCGCCGGGAAGAATCGTAAACAGAAACGACAGATCGGCGTAGTTCGTGTTCAGCAGATACAACTGGCGGAGGTTGAGCGCATGGTTGCCTGGCACCGTCGCGAAATAAGCGTTCAGCTGGTTGTAGGTTTCCGCGAACAGATTGCCGTCGGCGTTGGTAAAGACGCCAGTAAATTCGGCTACAAGCTGATCGAGTTCTGTTCGTGACCGGCCGTACAGCACAATCGTGAGCGAGAAGTCGCCAAGCGATTGACCGTCACCCAGGGCGCGAAGGCAATCACCAAGATTTTCGATGTCAGCCTGTTTGGACTCGTCCACGAGAACGTCACGTGGGTTCGTCCTCGTGGCATCGTTGCCCATCTGGGAGACAAACCCTGTTTTGGACATATTGAAGTGGCGTCGGCGTTTGTTTACCTCCTTGCGGGCCTTGTCCGCGGGGAGCGGAGTCCACTCCGTGACGACATAGAAGTTGGCCGGAATCTTTAACAGGGCGTCCAGCACCAGGGGCTTCGTTTCGGTGATGGCCTCTTTCATCGTTAGTACGCGGACAATGTGATCGCCGACCCGCAGGTAATCGCGTTCCGCTTCGACATTGGAGTTGACCACCTGATAGTCGAGAAACTGCGTGGACTGTGGCCTTCCTGCAACACGCCAGTCGTCATAATTCAGCAAGCGGCGGAAAAACATGAATTGCCCCTGCCGATTCAAGACCTCGACTTGCATGAAATCTGCGAGCTGCCGAGCGAATGCCTGCACGTGCTGGTCGAGCCGTTGAAGATCGCGCTCGATATGCGTCCGCAACAACTTCTTCATGCTGTCGTTGGTGAACTGCGATTTGAGTTCGGTGATGGCGCCTTCTGGATCGCG
>JBEKFN010000222.1:0-7135 GCA_050013295.1 Terriglobales bacterium | reverse complement strand
GCAGACTATACATCAGTTCCAGCATGAGCTCTTCTAGAATCATGCGCAAGCCGCGAGCTCCAACCTTACGCGCCATGGCCTGGCGCGCTATCGCGCGGTTCGCGTCATCGCTGAACTTCAGCCGCACGTTTTCAAACTCGAACAGACGCTGATATTGTTTCACAATCGCGTTCTTTGGGCGCGTCAGAATTTCGACCAGCGCGTTTTCATCCAGTTGCTGCAGAACTCCCATGACCGGCAGTCGCCCGACAAACTCGGGGATCAGCCCGAACTTGATCAAATCCTCGGGCTGCGCTTCCGAGACCAGCTCAAAGTTGCGCAGGGCCGCCACGCCCGCCTCGGTCTCCGTATCTTCGCCCATGCGGAAGCCCAAAGCCTTCTTGCCGATGCGCCGGCCAATAATCTTTTCCAGGCCGACGAAGGCACCGCCGCAAATGAAGAGGATGTTCGTGGTATCGACGGGCGTGAACTCCTGGTGCGGATGCTTGCGCCCACCCTGCGGCGGCACGTTCGCAATCGTTCCTTCCAGAATCTTCAGCAACGCCTGTTGCACGCCTTCGCCCGATACGTCGCGCGTGATCGAGGGGTTCTCGTCCTTGCGCCCGATCTTGTCGATTTCGTCGATATAGATGATGCCGGTCTGGGTGCGGCTCACGTCGCCTTCGGCCGACTGCAGAAGCTTGAGGATGATGTTCTCGACGTCCTCGCCCACGTAACCGGCCTCGGTCAGCGTGGTCGCGTCCACGATCGCGAAGGGCACATCGAGCATGCGGGCGAGGGTTTGCGCCAGCAGCGTCTTGCCGGTTCCGGTGGGCCCGATCAGCAGAATGTTCGACTTGGCCAGCTCCACACCGTCGCCGGTGCGCTGGCGGTTCATGTAGATGCGCTTGTAGTGGTTATAGACGGCGACGGCCAGCTTCTTCTTGGTCTGCTCCTGTCCGATGACGTACTCATCGAGGAACGTTTTTACTTCCAGCGGCTTGGGCAGTTGGTTCGGGACCGCCGCTGCGGGAGTCGCGGTGCGATCGTCTTCGAGGATCGAGTTGCAGACCTGTACGCACTCGTCGCAGATGTATGCCCGGGGATAGTCGCTCGGCGATGAGATCAGCTTGGCTACTGCGTCCTGCGCCTTGTGGCAGAACGAACAGCGCAGCATCTCATCCGAACCCGATCTGGTTTTCACTCGGCCTTACTCCTTTTCTGTCGCCCGGCCGCTGTCTGGCTCCCGCTCCAGGCGAAGACGCGGCAAGCCGCGTCTCTACGAACGGCGTCACGAACTGACGATCATATATTAGGACCAGCCCGCTATCTCGTCTTATAGATGATATCGTCAATGATTCCATATTCCTTAGCCTGCTGCGAATTCATGATGAAGTCGCGCTCCACGTCCTTCTCCACTTTATCCAGCTTTTGGCCGGTGTGCTTGGCCAGTAACTGATTAGTAATCTCCCGCATGCGGAGAATTTCGCGGGCATGAATGTCAATGTCGGTCGCCTGCCCGGAGAGCCCGCCCATCGAGGGTTGGTGGATCAGGATGCGCGAATTCGGCAGCGCCAGCCGCTTTTTTTCCTCGCCCGCCGAAAGCAGCAGCGCCGCCATGGAAGCGGCCTGACCGATGCAGATCGTGGTTACGTCGTTCTTCACATACTGCATGGTGTCGTAGATCGCCATGCCCGCGGTGATCGACCCGCCCGGCGAGTTGATGTAGAGTTGGATGTCTTTCTCCGGGTCTTCCTGGGCCAGGAACAACATCTGGGCGATCACCAGGTTGGCGATGTTGTCATCAATCGGCGTGCCAATAAAGATGATGTTGTCGCGGAGCAACCGGGAATAAATGTCATACGCCCGTTCGCCCCGGCCCGTCGACTCGATCACCATCGGTACGAGCATCATTTGTGGGTCTTTCGTGTTCACGTTTACCCTCTCCACACTCCTGCCCGGAAGTCGGTCTCGCGGCGGCTCAGGGGAGGATCGAAATGGTCCGCGCTTTTATTACGCGGACTGATGATACAGAAAATCGAGGGTCTTTTCGTTGCGGATTCTTGTCCGGATTCTATCCAGGCCCCCATCCCGTGTCAAACGAGCGCGTACGGCTTCGGACGTCTGTTTTGATTGTTTGGCCAGCGCTTCGAGTTCGCGATCGAACTCTTCATCGCCGACCTGGATATTTTCTTCCTCGGCCACTCTTTCCAGGAGCAGCGCAGCTTTTACATCGTGAATCGCCTGCTCGCGTTGTCCCGCGCGCAGACGCTGCAAATCCATTTTCTTCATCTGCTCGGCGGTCAGGCCCTGCGCCGCCAGCGCGCGCAGTCCCCGCTCCAGCCGGATGTCAATCTGTTGTTCGATCAGCGAATCGGGAACCTCAAAATCGTTGCGCTGAATCAGTTCTCGGACGAGCTTGTCCTTGGCGGCATGTTCGGCTTCATGCTTGCGCTCGGATTCCATTTGCTCCCGGATCGTCTTGCGCACATCGTCCATCGTCTGGAATTCGCCCAGTTGCTTGGCGAACTCGTCGTTCAGTTCCGGCAGACTCTTCTGCTTGATTGACTGGACCTTCACCGCGTAACTGAACGCCTTCCCCGCCAGACGCTTGTCCTGCGTGTCGTCCGGATAATTCACGTCGAAGGTCCGCTCATCTCCGGCGATCGAGCCGCGCAGGTGTTCGGTGAATTCCGGCATGGTGTTCTTGCCGGCGATTTCGACCAGCACCTCATCCATGTGAACGGGCTGGCCTTCGCCGGACTCTCCTTGTTCGGACTTTCCTTCGCCGGACTTTTGTTCGGCCTTGGGATTGCCGTCGAGCGAGACCTGAGCGAAATCGCCATCGGCGAGGGCGCGGCCCTCCACCGGATTGAAACTGGCATGACGCTCGCGCAGATCGGCGAGCGCCTGCTCCACATCAGCCTCGGAAACCGCGATCTCCGGTTTATCGGCGCGCAGCTCTTTGTAGCCTTCGAGCTTGATTTCCGGCAACACCTCAAAGGCGGCCTTGAAACGCAGCGGCTCGCCCTCGTGCAGGTGCAGGTCCGTCACCCGCGGCTGCGATACCGGATGCAGGCTCAGCCTCTCGGCCTCCCGCCGGAAGAACCGCGGGACGAGCGCCTCGACCATGTCGGTCTTGATCTCTTCCGAAAAACGCTGGCGAATAATCGACGCCGGAACGTGGCCGCGCCGGAAGCCGGGAATGCGCGCCACCTTCTGATACTTCTGGATCAGCGTATCGGTTTGCCGGTTGACATCCTCGACCGGAATCTCAACCGCAATCTCGCGCTTGGTGGCGCTGGCTTTCGTCGTACTTTCCGGGGTCGTCATTTCCGGCGTCGTGCTTTCCTTGGTCGTGCCGTCTTTGATCTCAGCAGGGCTCACAATTACCTTTCCCGTGCGGCGGCAGAGTCGGGAGGGAAGGGGCTCCGCGGCGACGCCTTGTGCCGTAAGCTTGAGTGTAAAGACTCCCGAAGAGCAACGTCAAACGGCGGAGGGGGATGTCAAGTTTTTTCTGGTGAAGCCCTAACGGCGCGTGGTGAAACTCCAGCGCCTGAAGGCGGTCTCATAACACCGCTTACGGTGTGCCTGAAGGCGTACCCCGATACGAATCTCACGTTCGCCACGGGGCCCTAACGGTTGGGAAGAGTAGTGATCTCGCTGCAGTCCAATAGATTGCGATCCGCCGTGACTAACGTTAGCCCCAGCACCTTGGCAGTTGCCGCCAAAAAGCGGTCAGCCGGATCGGCATGGGGAAGGGCAAGGGACAATCCGGCCATAACAATCTCGCTGGTCAGCGGCGCTTCTCGCAGTTGTTCGGTGTATCGCTTAGCCCAGCCATAGGGATTCTCGACACGTACGCGGCCTTTCTGCATCAGGGTAAGGGCCTCCCAAACACTCACGGGCGAAATCCATAGTTCGTTGGCGGTATTCGAAAGCTCGGCCGTAACCCGCCGTCCCAGTTTCTTCGGTTCCAATTGGCTCCACAGCCAGATATGGGTGTCCAGAAGAAAATTCACCGGCGGTAAACCTCCATCTCGCCAAAATTGATGACCGGCGATACGATGTCTCCGACGATCTTTCCAGTTCCCAAGCCGGCGCCCACAAACTTGCGGGTGCGGTCCGGGCCGGCCGCAATCACTTCCGCCACCGGTTTTCCGTGACGCGTGATGCGTAAGGGCTGCCGTGTCTTCTGGACCTCGGCAATCAAGCCCAGACACTTAGCCTTAAATTCTGAAATGGAAACTTCGTTCATATCGTTACCCCGCAGGACCGCTGACCGTGTTTTCTTATGTGACCACAATATTAACCATAGTCACTTAACTAGTCAAGTATCCACGTCCGTCCCAAGGGGGATGTCGTTGCATTGGAGTCTTGCGAATTTACCAGGCCGCTCAGGACCGGCCTTAACCCGCAAAATTCTGCGACGAAATACAATGACGAGGTGGGCGCAAATGCAAACCCGAGTACAGAATGAAGGCGGCATGCCCGTCCCCACCTGGCTCAAGATCCTGAATGCGGAAGTCATCGCCTGCGCGCGCTGTCCGCGTCTGGTCGCGTATCGCGAGCGCATTGCCCGCGAGAAGCGCCGCGCTTACCGCGACTGCGAATACTGGGGCAAGCCCGTTCCCGGCTTCGGCGATCCCCATGCCCGCGTCCTGGTGCTCGGACTCGCTCCCGGCGGCCACGGTTCCAATCGCACCGGCCGCCCTTTCACCGGAGACGCCTCCGGCAAATTCATGTACCCGGTGTTGTACGAAACCGGATTTGCGAATCAGCCCACGGCCACTGACCGAAGCGATGGGCTTGTTCTGCGCGATCTTTACATAACCGCGGCCGCCCGCTGCGCCCCGCCCGACAACAAGCCGCTGCCCGAGGAACTGGCTAACTGCGCTCCGTTTCTGGAGCGCGAAATCGAGGGACTTAAAGATCTGCGCGTCATCGTTGCTCTGGGAAGAATCGGATTCGACGCCTATCTCAAATATCTGCAGCGAAGAAAGTTGATCGTCGGCAAGCGGGAGTATGAATTCCGCCACGGCGGCGAATACGCCCTGCCCGATGGGCGCGTCCTTTTAGCTTCCTACCACCCCTCCAACCAGAACACTCAGACGGGGAAGCTGACCAAAGAGATGTTCCGAAAGATTTTCACGCGAGCGCACGAACTGGCCGATGAATCAACCGGGCGGATCCCGCGGTAACGGACACCTCTCGGCCGGCCTGGGGGCGCCGTCGCTCCGGGATGTGCCGCCCTTATTCCACCTGTAGAGACGGGGCTTGCTCCGTCTCCCGCGTGCCACGCCCCCAATGTTGCGCTTGGTGTGAGACGCGGCAAGCCGCGTCTCTACAGGAAATCAGGTGCCACTTCAAAATCCTACGAACACCGGCTCCGGCTCCAGCAGAATGCCCCACGCTTCCTGCACGCCGCGCTGGATTTCATCTTTCAGCTCGACAATATCGGTCGCCTTCGCGTCTCCGCGGTTGATCAGCGCCAGGGCATGCTTGTGCGAGATCCCGGCCGCTCCCGAGGCGTATCCCTTGGAGAACCCCGCGTGTTCCACCAGCCATGCTGCCGAAACTTTTTTTTGCGCATCGAGAGCGGGGTAGCTGGGAATCTCGAGCGCTTTGGATGCGGCGCGCGCGGCCACCTTTTGGAATTGCGCTTCGCTGAGCACGGGATTCTTGAAGAACGATCCGGCGCTGCGGCAATCCTCATCTCCGGGAACAATCAACATGCCTTTGCTTCGCCGTATTTCGCGCACCGCCGCGCGCGTTTCGGCGAGCGAGGGCGGCGTCGCTTTTTCGGCGGGGCGTGCGGAAAAGCTTTCCTTAACCCGCCCGGCAAAATGCCTTTGCAAATCGGCATATTTCAAACTCGGAGCCCCACCCCGGTGCAACCGGTAATTCACCCGCAAGATAATGTAGCGTCCACGTTCCGTGCTGTTAAAGATGCTGGCGCGATAACGGAATCCGCAGGCCGACTTGGGCAAAACCACAATGCGATCCTGTTTCAAATCGAGGGCGCGCACCGATTCGATCGTGTCGGCGACCTCCTGCCCATAAGCGCCAACGTTTTGCACGGGCGTGCCCCCGACGCTGCCCGGAATCCCGCTCAGGCACTCGACTCCCGCGCAATTCTGCGCGACCGCCTGCGCGACAAAGTCATCCCAGTTGACGCCAGCGCCCACGCTGAAGAGCACGGCGTTACCCGCGGTGTCATTTGTAATTGGACTGGCGATTCCGCCGATCGCGATTTTCAGCACCAGCCCTGGCCAACCCGAGTCGGCGACCACCAGGTTACTTCCCCCGCCCAGCACGAACAGCGGCAACTCGCGGCGTTTCGCGAACTGCATGGCCTCCCGAGCCTCGTCTTCTCTCCGCAACTCCGCAAAGAAGCGTGCTGCCCCGCCCACCTGCAAGGTGGTCAATGGCGCCAGCGGAACGTTCTCCTGAATCGTCATGAGTGCTAATTTCCCTGTATATCGAGTTGAGCATCTCATGTCTGCCTCGGCGGGCATATTGAGAACGGAGCTACATTTCGAATCGCGTGGCAGCGGGGCTGCGCCCCGCTTGGACGGGGCAGAGCCCCGTCCCCACACAAATAAGCTCAAGACCATCGAAACCCGGCCCGGCCAGCCCGTCACAAGTCTAAGTAAGCTGGATCACAGCGCGGATCGGCTGGAGTGGTGGATCATATCCAAAGGTCGGTGCCACAATCCTGCCACAAGTGGGTAATACTGGCCGGATTCTGGTTCCGGAACGAGGTGACGGCATGGAACTCAAACCATTCGCCGTGCGAGACCGTGGAGTACTCGAATGAGCACAGAACGGTATCTGACCGCAGCCATAAGCCATGATCTAGCCGAGTCGCTCACCCCTGCGCAGAAAGATGCGCTGCAGCGGGCAGTTGCCAAGATTGTCGCGTTGGGCGAACAAACAGGGGTCAACGCGGATGAGATGATTGAGTTGCTAAAGGCGGGCCTGACCGTCGGCGAACTGCTGGAGCACCTGGTGGCTCGGTCTGGAGAGGTCGCCTAGCAGGCTGCGGAAAAAGTCGTCTTGATAGCTCGGCAGCGCGTCGGCGGCTAAAGCCGCCATTGATTTTGCGACACTTACGGCGCGGCTGAAGCCGCGCCCCTTCAAAGCAAAGTCAAAA
>JBEKFN010000221.1:0-7198 GCA_050013295.1 Terriglobales bacterium | reverse complement strand
CTCGAAGCGCTGGCCTCGCGCGGCATGATGCTCGACATCGACTCGCGCCATGGCCAGATGTTCGCAATGCCGCCGCCGATGGCCGGCTTCTTTGAATTCTCCATGATGCGCATCGGCGACCACTACGACCAGAAACTCCTCGCCGAACTTTTCTACCAGTACCTCAACGTCGAGGAGGACTTCGTCAAAGCCCTCTTCGCGACCGGCGAAACACAAATAGGACGCGCCTTCGTCAATGAGCGCGTATTGAGCGCGGAAAACACGCTACACGTGCTCGACTACGAGCGAGCCTCGCAAGTCGTCGAAACGGCCTCGCACATCGGCATCGGCACCTGCTATTGCCGCCACAAGGCGTCGCATCTGGGTTGCAATTGCGAAGCGCCGATGGACATCTGTATGACCTTCAACACCACTGCGCGCTCGCTGATTAAACACGGCATCGTCCGCCGCGTCGATAAGGCCGAATGTCACGATCTGCTCGCTCAAGCCCGTGATCGCAACCTGGTGCAATTCGGGGAGAACGTGCGCGAGCGTGTGTCCTTCATCTGCAACTGCTGCGGGTGCTGTTGCGAAGCTATGTTGGCCGCCAAGCGGTTCGCCGTTCTCACTCCCATCAGCACCACCAACTTCCTGCCCGCCATCGCCGAGGACAAATGTTCCGGCTGCATGAAATGTGCCGACGTCTGTCCGGTGGAAGCGATGGGCATGGTTTCTGCGGGCGACCCGCGCCACCACAAACGCAAGAAAGCGAAGGTCAACGAGGAGATCTGTCTCGGTTGCGGCGTGTGCGCTCGGGTTTGCGACAAGCAAGCCATCGGGCTGAAGCAACGGGGGCAACGCGTGATCACGCCCGTGAATACCGCTCATCGCACGGTTGTCATGGCCATTGAGCGCGGCAAACTCCAGGACCTCATCTTCGACAATCAGGCGCTTGCCAGGCATCGTGCGATGGCAGCCATTCTTGGTGTGATTCTTAAACTGCCGCCGCTCAAACAAGTCATGGCGAGCCAGCAAATGAAGTCACGCTATCTGGACAATTTGTTGTCCACTCGTAAGTCGAAACGCGCGGAGGCGTAGGTTAGAGAATTACAGAGGGGTTGGAAATGCCGGCACGGATGTCCGTGCAATGTAGAACCTCGCTTTGGCTTTAGGGAAACACGCGATTGTTCCATTGTTCCTACTCTACGAGGCGAATATCAGCACCTGCCACGTGAGACTGAAAAACGAGATCTCACGCCGTCGATGCCATCGGATGCTTTGGGCACCCGTTTACGAAACCACCCGTGATCGGCTGGTGGCCTTCGGTTCGGGGGCATCACTCTCAAGCGATGTCCGCGGGTCGCTCCTCAGACTGGCGAGGAGCCCAGAATACCGCCTCTGCGGGCGGTCGTTGCGGACCGCGATGCCCAGCGCTTTCTTCTGCCCGATCAGCACGAGCAGCCGCTTGCCCCGCCCGCATCACGCTGTAATGTGACCGCAAGCACAGACAATTCACCCTGCATTGCCGTCAGATTATATGTCGATTGCTTGTAGACCAAAACCTCGCGTGAGCGAGCGACGGAAAACTGCGGGCCTTTAGGTTGCAGTGGTTTGGGCCCCGCGTACGGTGCAGGATAGCCGAGTTGCCGCATACGGGGGCATCAAAAAGCCCGAGTATTGCGACTCGGTTTTTGTTTTTGCGAGGGATACGGCATCGATTTCTGAGTTTGTGGCTGAGACTGACTGGCGGAACTTCGGTTCGGGAGGCTGGAACGTTGAAGCTGGAGAGATTGAACTCCTTCATATTGGCAGACACTGAAAAGTGTGTTGGCTGCCGGACCTGCGAGATTGCCTGCGCGCTTGCCCACATGGCAGTTCCTCCCGAGGTTGCGGGAGAGTTGAACGCCAGGCTCACTCCCAGGCTCTTTGTTGTGAGCGCAGGAGAGGTTACGGCCCCGGTCATGTGCCGGCATTGCGAGGACGCGCCCTGCGCAAATGTCTGCAAGATGTCGGCGATCTCGCGGGCGGACGGCAGGGTCCTGGTCAACACCGAGCGCTGCGTGGGTTGTCATCTCTGCATGATGGCCTGTCCGTTTGGGGCCATCGAATTTGCCCCACTAAACGGTGACACGGCACCCATCTATCCCACGGCAGCAAAATCCAGCGGCGAAGAAAACAAACCGATGTACCGGGCCAATAAGTGCGACCTGTGCAACGACCGCGCAGATGGGCCAGCCTGTATCACCAACTGCCCGGAAAAAGCATTAGTGCTGGTGAATGCGGCGGCGGCGACACGACGCCGCAGGAACGAGGCCGCGCTTGAGCTGTTGGCAGAGCAGAACGCGGTTTGGGTGTAGCTCGAGGAAGTGATGATGAATAACGACGGGTTCATCCAGATCGATCAGGAGTTGTGCACCGGTTGCAGACACTGTAGCGACAACTGCGCGGTACAAGCCATTTCCGGCGAGCCCAAGAAGCCGCAATCGGTCAGCTCCGAGCGCTGCGTAGTTTGCGGACAGTGCGTGCAGATCTGCAGCGCGTTTGATTCGATCTTCGACGAGCGCTGGGGAAGACGCACGGAGCGGCTGCTCGAACGCGAAATGCCGCAGTCGGTTACGGAGCCTTTGTTCGCGGCGCACGACCGCAACTTCCTCCCTGAGATCAAAGCGGCGCTGATCGAACGAAATTTGCGGACGGTGGTGCACTGTGACGCTTCCGTCATTGGACCCCTGGCGGAGGAGTTCGGGCTGCGCACCGGAAGCATCAAGCCGGGACAAGTGGTCGCCGCGCTGCGCAAGCTGGGCTTCCACCGGGTGTACAGCAATACCTTCTCGGTTGGAATCGCCATCCTGGAGCAAGCCAGGGAAGTCGCCGAACGAGTGCAGAAGGGCGGAAATCTTCCGGTCATCAACTCCTCGTGTCCGGCGGCCGTGCGGTTCATCGAGCAGTCATTCCCGGAGTTGATTCACTTCCTGTCGGGCTGCCGCTCACCGCGGCAGATTGCGGGCAGCCTGACCAAGGCCTATCTGGCGCAGCAATTCAAGACGGATCCGGCCTATCTGTTCAATGTTTCCCTGGCGTCGTGCACGGCGCATAAATTGGAAGCCACGCGGAGCGAGTTGCGGGTCGGAGCGCATCGCGACATCGACGCCGTGCTTACCGGGCGCGAACTGGCTTGGCTGCTGAAGCATTATGGCATTGATCCTTTCCTGCTTGAGGAATCCGAGTTCGACCAGGAACTGCCGCCGATTGATGAGCTGCGGAAGGTCTTCTGCCATATCGGCGACGTTGCGCAGGCAGTTCTGGAAACCACGGGGGAACTGTTGGGCGTGGACCAGGCAGCGGTCGAATGTAGCGCAGCCGAGGGCGGGGGAGCCTGTTTCTCCAAAGTTCGGATTGGCGACCGAGAATATGTGGCGGCATCGGTTTCGGGGCTGCAAAATGCGGTGCCTTTTCTGGAAGCGGTGCGAAAAGGCGAAAGTTCGTTCCGCTATTTGGAGCTTATGGCATGTCCTCTGGGCTGTGTCAGCGGTGGAGGCCAGCCCAAAGTTCTTTTGCCGGAGCGCAGAAAACCGATTTATGCCATGCGGGCGAATTCGACCGCGCTCGCATTTGCTAAGCCGGGAGCAAGGCTTTCCACGAATGCCGCCATCCGCCATCTGTACGAGGACTTTTTCGGCAAACCGTGCGGCGACAAGTCAAACCATGTGCTGCAGACGCGGTATGTCGAGAGGTCCATTGAGGTGCAACCGGTTCAGGCCAACAGTTCGTAGCTACTCTTGGCCAAAGGGAGTAATGCGTTTCGGACTTATAAATTCTGCATAACTCGAGGTGAGGCAATGAGCTATCTATCTCCAAAAGAAGTTGCTGCGAGTGCGGTGGAAATCGAGTGCAGTAAGGCCAATCTGAGCATAAGCAAGATGATCACTCTTGGGTTTCTGGCGGGCGCGTTCATCGCGTTCGGGGCAGAAACAGCCACGTTGGTCGCCCATGACATTCCGGGAGTAGGTTTAGGGCGACTGGTGAGCGGCATGGTGTTCTCGGCAGGCCTGATGATGGTCGTCATCGCCGGCGCGGAACTATTCACCGGAAATGTCCTGATGTTCCTGGACGTGTTAGATGGCGAGGTCACAGTCACCAAATTGTTGCGCAGCTGGTTCTGGGTGTACTTCGCAAATTTTGCCGGTTCGCTAGCGGTTGCCTATCTGATGTATCTCTCCGGGTTGTGGGCACTCGACAACAACCTGGTGGGCGCCTCTGCGATTAAGATCGCGCTCGGCAAATGCGGACTCACTTTCACGTCCGCGCTCGTTCGCGGCGTTTTCTGCAACTGGCTGGTCTGCCTGGCGATATGGATGGCCTGGGCCAGCAAGGACATTGTCGGCAAGATCTTCGGAATTTTCTTCCCCATCACGCTATTCGTCGCCAGCAACTTTGAGCACAGTATCGCCAACATGTATTACATTCCCGCCGGAATTCTGGCGAAGGCGAACCCGGGAGCGGTCGAGGCGAGCCATCTCGGCGACAAACTGGGGATGCTCAACTGGCATACCTTCCTGGTCAACAACCTGGTTCCGGTGACGATTGGCAACATTCTCGGTGCGGCAATTTTTGTCGCGACTTTCTATTGGTTTAGCTATGTGCGCGGCAGCCATATTCAGGCTGCGGTCGCGGCGCCTGCCCCGGACGCAACATCGCTGAGGGAGGCGTTGGTACGCCGCGCGTTCGCGGAGAACTGCCCGGCGTTCCAGTCATGTCCAGCCGTGGCGAGCGCGGAGAAAAAGTTGGAGCAACCGGATCTGGTTGGAACTGGCAAGTAGTACAGCAGAGAGATTGCAGGGCGGCTTTGCAGCCGCCCCGCAATGGAGCGGGCGTATGGGAGTCTTGCTCATAACACCGGAGAGATGTATCAGCTGTCAGGCCTGCGAGCTGGCGTGCTCCTTCGCGCACGAAGAGGAGTTCAATCCGGCGCGGGCGCGGCTGTCGGTCATGTCCTGGGATCGCGAAGCGCATTCGGTCCCGGTCATGTGCCTGCAATGCGAAGAGGCGGTATGCCTGGCAGCCTGTCCGGCGCAGGCGATCAGCGAGGACGCGCGAACCGGAGCGCGCCTGGTAAACCACACCAGGTGCATTCAGTGCCGGACGTGTATGAACGTGTGTCCTTTCGGGTGCACCTGGTACGACGCCCAGGGGCGGAAGATTGTGAAGTGCGATCTGTGCGACGGAGACCCGCAGTGCGCGAAGGTGTGCCCGTCGGGAGCTATCACCAGTGTCGATCGCACGTCGGTAAACGTTTCGCGGCGCAAGCAGGCAGCGTCGAAGCTGAAAGCAATCATGAGTCGGGGAATATGGCCATGACGTTTGGCTGGCGCGGACAATTTCTTCGAGTGAACCTGACGAGCGGAAAGCTCTGCTCCGAACCGCTCGCTTCGGAAGAGGTGAAGGATTCCATTGGGGCGCATGGCCTCGCCATTCATCTCTACGGCAAGGACGTCCGTGCCGGAGTCGAGCCGGGATCGGAGGAGAACGCCCTGATCTTGGCGACTTCGCCTCTGACCGGAACGCTGCTCCCCAACGGCGGCCACTATAGCGTTGTAACCCGCGCCACGCGAGGCGCGGGTCTGAGCTGCGCCAACCTCGGCGGCGCCTGGGGACCCGAACTGAAGTATGCGGGATTCGACGCCATTGTCGTGCAGGGCAAGTCGCCCAGGCCGGTTTATCTCTGGATCAGCGACGGTGTCGCCGAACTGCGAGACGCAGGCCTCCTGTGGGGCAAGAATGTGCGGGAGTTCGGTGATCTGCTTCGCGCGGAAACCGACAAGAAGGCGCACGTGTGCTGCATTGGTCCAGCCGGTGAAAACCGGCTGGGCGTGGCGGCGATTGTCGGCGATGCGAAGTTCGCTTCGGGCGCGAAGGGCGTGGCCGCGATCGCTGGAGAAAAAAACTTGAAGGCGATCGTAGTGCGCGGAACCAAGGGGATACGCTTGGCCCGTGCGGCGGAGTTCATGGAAACCACCCAGAGGCTGCGCCACGACTCGGCTACCACGATTCTGCGCGGCAAAGGAAGCAGGTTGCAAGGTCCGGTGCTGCTGGTGACTTCTGTCGCCGAGGACAACGAGGCGTTGTCCAGCGATGGCGTGCGGCCCAGGAGTTGTTTCGGGTGCACGGTCGTCTTCTCCTCGTTCGCGGATGATTCGACCGGCGAGACCATCGCAAGATTCCACAACGAAAGCCTGCCCCAGGTTGACGCCGCGCAATTGCGGGAACAGCGCGCGTTTATCGACCTCGGCCTCGACTATGTGTCGGCCAAGACGTTGCTTGCCTCTGGCAAATACGACGACATGCAGGACCAGGTGGAACTGGCAGGCAAGCTTGCGCGCGGCGAGCTTGGCGAAAACACGGAAGCAGAAGTGAAGCCGGGGGAAGTCGGCAATAGCGGCTGTGTGGTCGGCGGCTATGTTCTGGTTCCCGCGATCGCGACGGCCGGACTGCGGGATGATTCGGGCGCGGTGTTGGCTGCGGCGGAGTCGGCGGGGTGCTGTCCCTTCGCGGCGGTCTTGATGAAGGCTCCGGAGATTGCATCTCTGCTGAGCTCGGCGACCGGGATGGACTATTCGCCGGAAGATGTTTTGCGGGCCGGCAGGCGGATCGCCACGGCGGCGGGAAAGTGAGAGTAAATGATGCCAGCGACGGTCACTGAACGGCCAGATTCGCAGCTAAGCGCTCCCGCGATTCCGCCACGCCGCGAGATTCCGCGGCCAGTTCCACCATCGACCGGAGGCAACGGACTGTTCTTGCTGGCATTGTTGCTCTCCGCGCTTGCGATGTGCGGCTCGCTGGGGCTTGTGATCCGCAGCCGCGGCGCGATTCTGGCCAGGGATATCGGCAGCTTGCCCTGGCTTCCGTCGAAGGAAGCCCTATTCGGAGTGCGCGTTGACGCGCTCAGCTGCCTGATGCTGTTGGCCGTGACGATCTGCGGTTTCCTCATCATTCTGTACTCCGGCGCCTTCATGAGCCGCGGCAATCGCGAGCACCCCTCCGACAAGGGACAGGGTCGCTATTACTTCTTCATGGTGCTGTTTGTCGCCGCCATGATCGGCCTTGTCTGCTCGCCGAATCTCTTCCAACTTTTCATCTTCTGGGAGCTGACCACACTCTGTTCCTGGGGGCTGATCTCGTTTTACGGAGACCACACGGCGCTCGTTTCCGGCTACAAGGC
>JBEKFN010000220.1:0-7926 GCA_050013295.1 Terriglobales bacterium | reverse complement strand
CCAGAAACCGTCAACTGTTGAGCTTAACGTAGGGGCCATCATTCTCTCTCCCGGCTACCAGACCTACGATGCCCGGGGCAGCAAAGATCTGGGATATGGCCGCCTCCCGAATGTGATTAACGCCATGGAGTTCGAGCGGATTCTGTCGGCATCGGGACCGTATTCCGGCCATGTGCTGCGGCCGAGCGACGGGCAAACGCCCAAGCGGATCGGCTTCATCCAATGCGTCGGGTCGCGAG
Source organism: Terriglobales bacterium (assembly GCA_050013295.1). Taxonomy (GTDB): domain Bacteria; phylum Acidobacteriota; class Terriglobia; order Terriglobales; family Acidobacteriaceae; genus Acidiflorens. Next base: position 7,687 of record JBEKFN010000220.1, on the reverse strand, counting down.
ACGCGGAGAGGGATTACTGCTCCTCCGTCTGCTGCATGTACGCCACCAAAGAAGCGCTCATGGCCAAGGAGCACCTTGGTGAAAATCTCCAGTGCGACATCTTCTTCATGGACTTGCGCGCCTTCAGCAAAGGATTTGAGCAGTACTACAATCGCGCCAGGGAACAGGGCGTCGAATATATCCGTTGCCGCGTGCCCAAAATCGAGGAAGTACCCGATACTAAGAACCTCGTCATCAAGTATCTGGCCGAGAACGACAAGAAAATCTCGCGCGAGTATGACCTGGTCGTCCTCTCTGTCGGCATGCAGCCTCCCAAAGAGGTGAAGGCGTTCGCGGAAAAATTCGGCATAGCCCTCAATCCCCATGACTTCTGCCACACGTCGGTGTTCAAGCCCGCGGAATCTTCGCGGGAAGCGATCTTTGTGGCGGGTCCGTTTGCCGAGCCCAAGGACATCCCGGAAACGGTGATGCAGGCATCGGCAGCAGCCGGGCAAGTGCTTTCGCTGCTAAAGGACGCCCGGGGAACGCAGATGACACCCAAGGTTTATCCCCCGGAAAGAGATGTAACCGGAGAGGAGCCTCGCATCGGCGTCTTTGTCTGTCACTGCGGAACGAACATCGCCGGCGTGGTCAACGTCCCCTCGGTGATGGAGTATGCAAAGACGCTGCCTAATGTGGTCTACGCCGGGGCCAATCTCTACACCTGCTCCAATGACACCCAGGAAGCGATCAAGGAAAAGATCGACGAACACCATCTGAACCGCGTGATCGTGGCCTCCTGCACACCCCGTACCCACGAGCCCCTGTTCCGGAACACCATGCGCGAGGCGGGACTCAATCCTTATCTTTTCGAGATGGCAAACATCCGCGACCAATGTTCCTGGGTCCACATGCAGGAGCCAGCGAAGGCGACCGAGAAATCCAAAGATTTGGTGAGGATGGCGGTGGCCAAGGCACGGCTGCTGGAGCCGCTCGCCCAGAGGTCGATCCCAGTCAACAAGTCGGGCTTGGTAATCGGTGGCGGGCTCGCCGGCATGACGGCTGCGCTTTCGCTCGCACATCAGGGATTCAACGTTCACCTGGTCGAGAAGCAGAACGAACTCGGCGGGAATCTGAAGCACCTCCATTACCTGCTGGGCGGGGACCAACCGCAAGCCGAGCTAAGTCGGCTGCGCGAGGAGATCAGCCGCAACGACCTGATCTGTGTCTATACCGGAGCCAAGCTGGAGAAGATCGACGGCTCAATCGGCGACTTTAGCACCACCATTGCCGTCGATGGCCAGACCACCACGGTCAAGCATGGCACGATCATAGTTGCCACCGGAGCGCGCGAGCACCAGCCTACCGAGTACCTGTATGGCCAGGACAAAAGGGTAATAACTCAACGAGAACTAGAAGAGCGTCTCGTCATTGACGATGGCTTCCTGAAGCCAAACGGAAAACAGAAAACGGTGGTGATGATCCAATGCGTCGGTTCACGCGACAAAGAGCGGCCCTACTGTTCGCGCGTGTGCTGCGCCGAGGCGATCAAGAATGCGCTGAAGATCAAAGAACTCTCGCCGGGAACCCATGTCTATGTCCTCTACCGCGACATCCGTACCTACGGCTTCAAGGAAGAGTACTACACCCGGGCGCGGAAGCTAGGCGTGGCATTCGTCCGCTACGAGGAAGATCGCAAGCCTGAAGTAGCGTCGAATGGCAACGGACTCCAGGTCACCGTCTTCGACCAGACGCTCGGCATGCCGTTCACCATCGCCGCCGATGCGGTGGTGTTGTCGGCGGGCATTCAGCCGCACGAGGACAATAAACAGCTCGCTCAGCTGATCAAGGTTCCATTGAATAGCGAAGGCTTTTTCCTCGAGGCTCACATGAAGCTGCGCCCGGTCGACTTCATGACCGACGGCGCTTTCCTGTGCGGGCTGGCGCATTCTCCCAAGAACATCGAGGAAACCATTCTGCAGGCTCAGGCCGCCGCCGCCAGAGCATCCACCATCCTCAGCCGGGACCGCATCGAACTGGAAGGCAACATATCGCATGTCGTCGACGCCAGCTGCGACGGTTGCGCCTACTGCGTGGACACCTGCCCCTACAAAGCGATCAATCTTATCGAGTACATGTGGCAGGGGGGAATCAAGAAAGTCGTCGAGACCAACGACTCCAGCTGCAAGGGCTGTGGCTGCTGCCAGGCTACGTGTCCAAAGAATGGCATATTCGTCTACGGATTTACCCTCGCTGAAATCGAGGCCCAGATCCACGCTGCCTTGGGAGTGTCGTAATGGGAGCATCGTAATGGAAGATAATTTTGAGCCCCTCATCATCGCTCTGTGCTGCAACTGGTGCTCCTACGCCGGCGCAGACTTGGCGGGCGTTTCCCGGACCCAATACCCGCCCAGCATCCGCATCGTCCGCGTCATGTGCTCGGGAATGGTGCATCCCAACCTGGTGATTGACGCCTTCACCAAGGGGGCGGACGGCGTCCTCATCTGCGGCTGCCATCTGGGAGATTGTCACTACCAGGAGGGCAATTACAAAACCGAAAAACGCGCGGAAGCCATCAAGCTGATGCTCGCGGATTTCGGTATCGAGGAAGAGCGCTTTCGCTTGGAATGGGTTTCGGCGGCCGAAGGCCCGAGATTTGGGCAGGTGGTGAGAGACTTCACGGAGCAAGTGAAGAAGCTGGGTGTCAGCCCATACAAGCAGTAAGCGAAGCCACTCGACCTAGGAAAAACAAGAATCCATTTCAGAGAAGCCGAACTTCCCGTCCAGACCTCGGCGAGAAGTCTACCCTGAATCTTTCACCTAATTACAACCACTGCAAAGGCGTCGCTGTTCTCGGCGATCCCATCGCCGAGATGGTAAGATTCGTATCAGGGTATGCCTTTAGCCATACCGTAGGAGCCGTGTTATGAATGCGCCTTTAGGCGCCGTCTTAGGCGCCGGAGTTTCACCACAGGCTGCTAGCATTTGCTAAGGAAATCTCACCTTGGAAAGTCCCCTCCAAACCCCGTTTGATAGTGTCGAGAATGCCCATCAGTACGTGCGACTGTTGGTCGAGGCCATCACCGAAGCCAAGAGCGAGATCGCAGCCGACCTCGGTGCGGCCGCGCAGGCCAAGTCGGAGCGCCGGGTGCAGGCGCTGCAAATCGTCCAATTCAAGTTGGATAAACTGGAGCAGCACCTGCAAAGCAGCAGTCGACTGCTCAACGACCTGCGCACCTTGCGACGCCTCTTATTGGACGAACGGCCCGAACCCACCACGGCCATCCCCGACCGGAATTCTGAGGAATAGATCGCGCCCGGTATTCGAGCAGGGCTGCACGTTCACGCTCTCAATTTTTCGGCAAACTTCTTTTCCAACTTCGCCAGCTTCGGCGAGATCGTGAACATGCAATAAGGCTGACGCGAGTTTTCGTTGTAGTAGTTCTGATGGTAGTTTTCGGCCACGTGGAATTCCTCGGCGGGCTCGACTGCGGTCACGATCGGTTCAGGAAACACTTTCGCCGCCGTCATCTCCGCAATCACATCCTCCGCAATCCGCTGCTGCTCCTCATCGGTGTAGAAGATGACGGAGCGATATTGCTCGCCCGCATCGTTTCCCTGCCGATTCAGCGTGGTCGGATCGTGCACCGTGAAGAATACGTCCAGCAGTTCGCGATAATTGATCTGGTCGGGATCGAAGGTGACGCGCACGACTTCCACATGCCCGGTGTCGCCATTGCACACCTGGCGATAAGTCGCCTGGTCGGCGCGTCCGCCCATGTAGCCGGACTCGACATGGGTGACCCCGGTCAGACGTTGGAAAACGGCTTCAATGCACCAGAAGCATCCGCCGCCGAAAACTGCTGTTTGCTCTTTTGCCATGGATCGTTAGATGCGCTGGGCAACGGGAAGTTCCACACCCATTCTCACCACGGAGGCACAGAGTCATGGAGAAATGCGGGAAAAATTGAATCTGCTTTTCTCCGTGCCTCCGTGTCTCCGTGGTAGGTGTTGCACTTGCTTACACCGACACCGTAAACGACGTTTCCGTCCGTGTAACCGCTCGGTAGAGTGTGTCGCGCTCGATTGGTTCGCGCCCGGCTTCCGTGATCAGGCGCACCAGATCGTGTCGCCGCAGGCCTTGCGGAGTAGTCGCTCCCGCGTCGTGGTAGATCTTTTCCTCGACCACGGTCCCGTCAATATCGTCGGCTCCGAAGCGCAGCGATATCTGCGCAATCTTAGGAGTCATCATCTGCCAGTAAGACTTAATATGCGGAAAGTTATCAAGCACCAGTCGGCTGACCGCAATCTGCTTGATGTCGGTCATGCCGGTGGTAGTAAAAAGATGCTGCAGCGGCGTGTTCGCCGGATGAAAGGCAAGTGGAATAAATGTTTGGAAGCCGCCGGTCTCATCCTGCAAGGCGCGCAGTTTGAGCAGGTGGTCGACCCGGTCTTCGTCGTCTTCAATGTGGCCGTAGAGCATGGTGGCGTTCGATTTCAGCCCGATCTGATGGGCGAGGCGCGCGGTATCGAGCCATTGATCGCCGTCAATCTTGTGATCGCAAATAATGTGCCGCACCCGGTCGGCAAAAATTTCGGCGCCGCCGCCAGGCAGCGAATCGACCCCCGCTTCTTTCATTTTTTCCAGCGTCTCGCGAATCGTCAGCTTCGATCGCTTCGCCAAGTACGCAACTTCCACCATGGTGAAGGCCTTCATGTGGACTTGCGGAAAACGCTCTTTCAATCCGGAAACCAGGTCAAGAAAATACTGAAACGGCAAATCGGGATGCAGTCCACCGACAATGTGAAACTCAGTGACCGCTTCGGTGTAACCGGAAGCCGCCGTCTGGAAGGCTTCTTCGAGCGCCATAGTGTAAGCGCCCGGAGTGTCTTTCTTGCGCCCAAAAGCGCACAACCGGCAAGCCGCCACGCAGACATTCGTCGGATTGATATGGCGATTGACGTTGAAGTACGCCTTGTCGCCATGCATCCGTTCCCGAACCCAGTTGGCCAGCCAACCCACGGCAAGAATGTCGCCGGTCCCATAAACCGCAAGCGCATCGCCTTCGTTCAGGCGCTCACCCGCAACGACTTTATCTCTGATCGGGAGCAAGCGAGGATCGTCGGTCTGGAATGGGTGCGAAACAGGCATCGACATTGATGATACCGCAGGAAGCGACCTGAGGAAACTTTGATTGAGTTCGTATTCGAATCGCTTTGAAAGGGCATGGCTTTAGCCATGCCGACAAAACCAGCCAAACATGCGGCTTTAGCCGCTGAGGGGCATCCATCTAAAGCGTCCCGTTTCCTCACTGAGGGCTTAATCGGAGCTTCCTTGTCGAAGGGTTAGCGTCCAAAGAACGGACGCGAACCTGGGGCACCAGGCTGCTGTCCGCGGTTGGCCACCGATCAAGTTCAGTTACGGTTGGGTCGCCGCCTCCTCAGTCGGTCGAGCCGCCGCTCAAGGCGCCCAATAGTCGTCTTGTCCTGAACCGGCACATACCGGTCCGCAAATTCGGCTTTGACCGTGAAAAGTGCCTGGATTAGGTTTCCATGCTGGAACGACTCAACCATGTACAGACGTGCGATACCATCCCTAATAACCTCGCAAAAATAAAACGAGGCGAGCTGGGGCTGTTCATAGAACCCCCCTTCGACAAACTTATTATTCACGCCGATGGCTAGCCCGTGCTGACTAAACGCTTTTTCCTCGCCGGTGCTGACGTTCCGGACATTCACATCCGGGACGATCAAATACGGGTCGTAGATTACCGGTCCCGTCAACACCCTCGCTTCCGTAATTCCCGAGCGGATACGAACGCAAAGCAAGGGTTTCAACGGAATCTCGCCATCATCCGGGGCGACTACACTGGTCCCGGCGGCGCAATCGACCACATGATCCTCATAGACGTCAACCTTGCCCTCGACCGTGTGCAAGGAGCGAGAGAAAATCAAATCATCGAGGGTCCGACGCCCGGTTCCAGTCTGAAGGACTATATGACCGACATAATAAGTCAGCACATTGGCCGCATTCGGCAATTGTTTTCTCTGCCCATCAACGTATTCGAGTTCGATGGAATCGATGTGGAACGCCTTGGTCGTGCCCGCCCATTGCGCCCTGAACGGAGAAAGGTCAATATTGGAAGAGTCGGTTACGTGAATCAGAGTTACATTATGTTTGCCAGCTACGTCCCGCGCTCCTCGCTGAAAGCCTGACGTGCTCGCCATAACAGCGCAATGAGCCTGAACATCGGTCGACTTTGTTACGAAAGCCTCTACCTTTTCGACGGAAACCGGCTGATCGTAGCATTTGCACTCAATCACCGTTAAATATTCATACAGCCCCTTCCGGAAACGGATGGTGACGTCGAACTGTCTGCCACGAATTGTTTCATTCCACCGAACATCAGCCCCCTGATCGGCGGCTCGATGTATAGCCGCAACCAAGCGCTCAAAGTGCCGCCATTTATCCGATGGCAAAGCCATATCTTTGTATTTTACGCCGGGCTGCGAGCAGCACGACAAGGTCTGCTGACCGAATTTTTTGCCTAGAGTCGGCGGGCGGGTGGGCCACTTCAACACGGCAAGTATGGCGCAGCCTGGTGCCCGGTGCCCCAGGTTCGCGTCCGTTCTTTGGACGCTAACCTGGGTGGAAGGCACTTCGCGCGCGCTTTTGCGAAGGGTGGAACTCCACACTGCCAAGAACCACTGCATTCCTCCCAACTTTTTTCATCACATTTTTCTCGTACGCTCATCACAGACTTGCTCCCCAATCGGTGCGAAGATACCTCGACAGTGCACCACCGAGAACTGCGCCAGTCTCCAGAGACGAACGCATTTCCTGCCGCAAACTTTTCACCGCTATTTGACAACATATGGCCCCGGTCAGCACCCCCGCAAGTGCACGCCAAACAGAAAAATCAAGCGCTAAGTCCCATCTTTGTAACACGTTACATGTAACTACCTTACGCTTGGCCGTTCTGGCTGCGGGACTCCATGTTGCGGATGTTGGTTTTGGTGTCGCTGATTACGGCGGTGATTTGTTTAAGCATGCCGAAGCGGTCGTCGCAGAGCAGCGTGAGTTTTACGGGATAAGAAACGGGCTGGCCGTCTTGGTCGCCGGCCCAGAGCACGTCGATGCGGCGGTCGGGTTCATAGAGAAGATTGGTGACGTTGGGACAGTTGATGGAGTGGACGGCAACGCCCTTGCCGCGGGTGACGTAGCCGACGATGGCTTCGCCGCGAATGGGATTGCAACAGCGGGCGCGATAGACGAGGAGGTCACCCTGTCCGCGGACGACGATGGCGTTGGCGTCGCCGCCAAATACGCGGCGCACCACGCTCGAAATGCCGCTGGTGAAGCCCTGGGATGCGCCCTGCTCCTCGCTATCGGACAGGGGCTGCGCGCCAGGGGGCGCGAATTTCGCCAGCACCTGGCGGGCTGAGTACTTACCGTAGCCGATGCCGGCCATCAGGTCGTCGGGACGGCCGAGTCCGTATTCGGTGGCCGCTCTTTGCAGGTCGGCTTCCTTGATTTCCTTGAGCGAGATTCTGTATTTGCGCGCTTCTTTTTCGATCAGCTTGCGTCCGATTTCAATGGCGCGCTCGCGCTGGTGGACGTTGAGCCAGTGCTTGATTTTGTTGCGGGCGCGCGAGGACTTGACGACGGCGAGCCAGTCGCGGCTGGGCTTGTGTCCGGGCTGGGTGA
>JBEKFN010000219.1:0-9188 GCA_050013295.1 Terriglobales bacterium | reverse complement strand
CGCCACGCGCCGGACAATCGCCGTCTGGTTCGCCGTCTCCTTCACCGTCGAGACCAACGGGATCATTACCTCCGCGTGGGTCTTGATGCCTTCCTTGTCTGCGGCCACGGCCGCTTCAAAAACGGCCCGCGCCTGCATCTCGGTGATCTCCGGATAGGTGATCCCCAACCGGCATCCGCGAAGGCCCAGCATGGGATTGAACTCATGTAACTCCTCCACCCGTGCCAGCAGCTCCGGGAGAATTTTCTTCAGATCGCCGACCCCTTTCGCGCCGTAATCTTTGTACTCCTCCACCAGAGCTTTCTTCTGCTTCGTGTCGGCACCGGGCAGGCCGGCGATGTCAACCAAAAGCTTCTCGCGCTTGGGCAGAAACTCGTGCAGCGGTGGGTCGAGCAGGCGGATCGTCACCGGCAACCCGGCCATCGCCTTGAACAGGCCGAAGAAGTCGGAGCGCTGCATGGGCAACAGCTTCTTCAACGCGGCGCGTCGGTCTTTCTCGTTGTCGGCGAGAATCATGGCGCGCATGTGCGGGATGCGGTCTTCAGCGAAGAACATGTGCTCGGTGCGGCACAGACCGATGCCCTCGGCGCCAAAGGCCCGCGCCTGAATCGCATCACGCGGAATGTCCGCATTCGCGCGCACCCCGATTTTGCGGAACGGCTCCGCCCAGCCCAGCAGTTTCTGCAGGTCCTCATCATCGGCCGACGGCTCCAGCGTGTTCAGCTTCCCCTTGATGACGCGCCCGCTTGTACCATCGAGCGAGATCCAGTCTCCCTCCTTGAACACCTGTCCCTTGGCGCGCATTTCCCCAGCTCGCTCATCGACTTGAATATCTCCCGCACCCGCCACGCAGCATTTCCCCATGCCGCGCGTAACCACGGCGGCGTGACTGGTCATGCCGCCGCGCGAAGTCAAAATACCGGCGGCAACTTCCATGCCCTGGATATCTTCCGGAGTCGTCTCCGCGCGCACCAGAATCACCGGATTCTTCTTCGCTCCATGTCCCGCCTTCTTCACGGCTTCCTCTGCGCTGAAAACGATCTGTCCGACCGCTGCGCCCGGTGACGCCGGCAATCCCGTCGCCAGCACTTCCACCTTCGTGCTCTTCTCATCCAGTCCCGGCACCAGAAAGTCATAGAGCTGGTTCGGTTCCACACGGAAGATCGCTTCTTCCTTGGTGATCAGTCCTTCTTCCACCATCTGAATCGCCACCCGCACCGCGGCTCGCCCGGTACGCTTGCCGTTGCGCGTCTGCAGCATGTAGAGCTTGCCATCCTGGATGGTGAACTCGAAATCCTGCATATCGCGGTAGTGCTTTTCCAGCCGCGTCGTGATCTCGCGGAGCTGGTCGTAGACATCCGGCATGATCTTCTGCAGTTCAAGAATGGGCACCGGCGTACGCACGCCCGAGACCACATCTTCGCCCTGCGCGTTCATCAGAAATTCGCCGTAGAACTCCTTCGCCCCGGTTGCGGGATTGCGCGTAAAGCCGACGCCCGTGCCGCTGGTGTCGCCGAGGTTGCCGTACACCATGGCCTGCACGTTGACGGCGGTGCCGAGCATGTCATCGATGTTGTTGATGCGGCGATAGTGCTTGGCGCGATCGTTCTGCCACGAGCGGAACACCGCGTCACGCGACATGACCAGTTGCTCGTGCGGATCCTGCGGAAAGTCGCGCTTGGTGTGCTTCTTGACGGCCTTCTTGTACTCCGCGATCACCTCTTGCAGCGCCTTGGCGTCGAGGCCCGTATCGAACTTGGTTTTCTTCTGCTTCTTTTTGGCGTCGAAAATTTCCTCAAATACCTTTTTCTCGATGTCGAGCACGACGTTGCCGAACATCTGAATCAGGCGGCGATAGGAGTCATAGGCGAAACGCGGGTTGCTGGCGCACGCTCACCAGCAGAGGGTTGTCGCCTTTGCCGAGCTTTTGGCCCTGTAGGCTTTCGAGCTTGGCCAGCGCTTCTTCCATCTCGCGGTCGGCTGCTTTCGACACTGCATTGAGGCGCATGTATTCGCGACAGGCCTCGGTCTGGATGGTGAAGCCGGGAGGCACCGGGAGGCCGACGTTGGTCATCTCGGCGAGCCCAGAGCCTTTGCCGCCGAGAACGTCCTTCATCTTGCCATTGCCATCGGCTTTGCCACCGCCGAAGAAGTACACATACTTTGTGGTCGTGGGTTTTGCTTCGATGATTTCTGCATCAGGGAGAGTCGTTGTCGCCATATATAGGTCCTCTTTTTTATTTCGTAGATTCCTTGCCTTCGGTCACGATCTCGGAGAAGTCCGCAATCGTGGAGAATTCTTTGACCACGGTCTGCAACAGAGCCAGGCGATTGGCGCGGAGATTGTCGTCGTCCACCATGACCATGACCCTGTCGAAAAACTTGTCGATGGTCGGCCGTAGCTTCGCGATCTCGCGCAGCGCCCCTTCATAATCGTGCGCCGCGCGCAACTTTTCGACATTCGCGACGGTCGGCGGGATCAGCGCGGCCAGTTCCTTTTCCGATTCTTCCCGCAGGCCGGCGGGATCGACGCGAAGAGCAATAATTTTGGTCTTTTCAGCCGCCTGGCGCAGGATATTCTTCATGCGCTTCAAGGCGCTGGAGATGGATTCGAAATCGGCCGAGCCCCGCACTTTGCTAACGGCCTCGGCGCGGGCGGCCGCGTCCACCACATCGTCGGAGTCGACCGCCAACACGGCGCTGACCACGTCGTACGCATAGCCACGCGCATCCTTCAAGTAAAACTCAAGCCGCTCGCGGAAGAAGCTGCGCACCGATTCACTGTAGGCGGCGTTCGAGAATTTCTTCTCGGCCTCGGAGCCCTTATAGCGAACGCGCGCATCGGCCATGATTTCCGAGAGACGAAGCGGCAGTTTCTTCTCGGCAATCGTCTTCACGATGCCGTTCGCTTGGCGGCGCAGCGCGAACGGATCTTTCGATCCGCTAGGAATGAGGCCGAGCGCAAACATTCCGGCGATCGAGTCCGCCTTATCGGCGATCGACAGAACCGCTCCTTCGACCGTCGCCGGGACGCTATCTTCCATCGACTCGGGCTTGTAGTGATCGTAGATAGCCCGTGAGATCGCCAGCTGCACGTCGGGCCTCATGTCCTCATCGAGCTGCTGCACTCGCGCGTAAAGACCGCCGACAATTCCCTGCAGTTCGGTAAACTCCTTTACGAGTTCCGTGGTCAGATCGGTTTTGGCCAGCAATGCGGCTTTGTGGACTACGCCGGGTCGAACGGCCATGCCGCTCTGTTTCACCGTTTCGGAAAGCCAGCTGGCCATGCGTTGCACGCGCAGCATCTTGTCGTAGTAGCTGCCGAGATCTTTCTGGAAGGTGACGTTGCGCAGCAACTCGACGCGCTGGCGGAGGGTCTGTCTCTGGTCCGTTCGCCAGAAAAAACGGGCATCGTTGAAACGGGCGCGCAAGACACGTTCGTTGCCGTGGCGGATCAATCCGTCCGAGTCGGCAGCCGTGTTGAGCACCGCCAGGAAGTGCGGCAGCAGTTTTCCATTCGCATCTTCGATGGCGAAATATTTCTGGTGGTCGCGCATCACCGTGACCAGCACCTCTTCGGGCAGATCCAGAAATTCGGGATCGAAGCTGCCGAGGATGACGGAGGGAAATTCCGTCAGATTGACGACCGACGCGACGAGCGGCTTGTCTTCGCGCCAGCGCGCGCCGGGGATGGTACGCGTCGCCGCGTCGAGCGCTTTGCGAATCACCTGCTCACGCTCGGCGGCGCCCAGAACCTTCGCGCCGCGGAGCGCTTCAACATAGGCGCCAGGCTTGGCGACGGCGACGGCTTCGCTGCCCGTTTCGCTCCCAAAGATGCGGCGCCCGCGGGAAGTCTTGCCGGCTGCGATGCCGAACAATTCCATCGGGACGACCTGCTCATCGAGCATTGCCACCAGCCAGCGCACCGGACGAACGAACACTTCCCCGCGCTTGCGCCAGTACATGGCCTTGGGCCAGTAGATAGTGGAGACCTCCTTGGAAAGCGTCTCGGCGAGAATCTCGGCGGCGGTGCGGCCTTTTCGCGTGACCGTGGCCGACAGATATTCGCCCTTGGGGGTGCTGACTCTTTCCAGCTTGCCGACGTCCACGCCGACCTTCTTGGCAAATGCGTGCGCTGCCGGTGTCGGCTGCCCATCTTTATATGCGACCTGCGCGGACGGTCCGTTCACCTGCTCGGTAATGTCCGGCTGCGAGGCGGGAATTCCGGAAGCCAGAACGGCCAGACGACGCGGCGTGTCGAGATGAGAAATCTCGCCGGCGGGTTCGAGGCGCTCACGCTGCAAGAGCGCGCTCATGCGTTGTCGCAACTCCAGGGAAGCGGCGTCAATCATCCTCGCCGGAATCTCTTCGCATCCGATTTCGAGTAGAAAGTCGGGCATCGGCAATCCGTCTATGCTCTCAGAATTACAAAAACGTGAATGTGAGCCCCGTCACAATGGGAGTGTGTCGATCGGCAAGAAAAGAGCTCTTACCACAGGTGCGCAGAGGTCCAAAGCGGAATTCTCAGCCCACCGGAGCCAGCTTGCCTTTCTTTTTCTTAACCGCTGTTTTTGCAGCCTCGCCACTCTGCTCACTTTTTTCTTCAGTCGAGTACTGCTGATCGATCCAAGCTTTCGCGATCCCCACGGCTAACACCCGCACCCGCGCAATCACGCCGACGCGCTCGGTCACAGAAATCGCGCCCCGGGCATCGAGAATATTGAAGTAATGCGAGCATTTCAGGCACAGATCATAGGCGCCAAGCAAGGGAAACCGCGCCTTCTCGCGGACAACGTCATTGCCATCGCCTTCGCTCTTATCCTTGGTTAAAGCAGAATAGCGCTCAATCAGTTTCTTGCACTCGTCTTCGCAGAGTTCGAAATGCTTCCATGTACTCTGCACGTCCGCCGCTTCGAAGTTGTAGACCGAGAACTGCTGCTCGTCGGCCAGGCGCACCTCTCCATATTTCACTTCCTTGCCCGTTTCGGGATCGCGCGCCCACACGATGTCGTAAATCGAATCCACGTCTTGCAGGAAAGCGCACAGCCGCTCCAGGCCGTAGGTAAGCTCGGCGGAGATGGGGTCGAGGTCCACGCCGCCACACTGCTGGAAGTAAGTGAACTGCGTAACCTCAAGCCCGTCGAGCATGACCTGCCACCCGATGCCCCACGCGCCCAGCGTCGGAGACTCCCAGTTATCCTCTTCGAACTTGATGTCGTGCTGACGCAGATCAATGCCGATCGCGCCCAGCGATTCGAGATAGAGATCCTGCACATTCTCCGGCGGCGGCTTTAGGATCACCTGCAACTGCAAATGCTTGAACAGCCGGTTGGGATTCTCCCCGTAACGCCCGTCAGCCGGACGCCGCGAAGGCTGCACGTACGCGACCTTGTATGGATTCGGCCCGAGCACGCGCAGGAATGTCTCCGGTGCCATGGTCCCTGCGCCCACTTCGACGTCGTAAGGTTGCTGAATGACCGCTCCGCGCTCAGCAAAGAAAGTCTGCAGCTTCAGGATGAGTTGCTGGAAGGTCGGCGAATTGGATTTGAGTGAGTTCACGTGATCAAAATAGGCTACTCGCTTCTAGCTACTGGCCTCTAGCAAACGGGCCAGCTTGATGCTCGCTAGTAGCCAGCAGCCAGTAGCTAGTAGCCGATCTTCTCCAGCATTCCCGCCGTCACCAATTTCTTCTCGATGTGCCGCTCCAGAATCTGGACAAGAAACTTGCGCAGGTCCGCACACACCGCTTTCGGCCAGTCAATCTGCGCAAACTCGGAAACGCGTGACCGCAGCATCTGCGCGGCGATCTTTCTCGATTCCGGCGACAGTTCCGACGACGCTATCCGCTTATCGTCGACGCAGACCAATCCGTCGGCGAGCGCATGATAGAAGGCCCGGCTGCCGTCGAGCGCGCGTCCGCAGACCACGCACTCCGAAAATTCCGGCAGAAACCCCATGAGCCGCGTCATCCACAGCTCAAAGTAGGTGAGCGGCATCCACAACGCCTCGCCGCGCAACTCCTGCAAGACCGCCAGACTCAACCGAAAAACCGCGTCGCTCGCCTCGCGGTCGGGCATCAACTCGTCGAGCAATTCAGCGACGTGTCCCAACGCCACCGCCCGCGAATAACTGACTTCACCGGCCAGCGGCGATTCGATCACTTCACAGGAATCAAGCCGCGCCAGTTCCTGCCGCTCGCGGTCGTCGTAAAATGCCCGCACATACGTGAGCGGCTCGAGAGCGCCTCCGAAGCGGCGTCTCGACTTCATGGCCGCGCGCGCCACACCTTTCACCTTGCCTTCCATGCGGGTAAAGAGCGTAACCAGCAGATCGGACTCGCGCAGCGGATAGGTGCGCAGAACGATCGCTTCCGACTCCTTCAGCGCCATGGAAGGTCAACAGGTCAATTAATGATTGTAATGGACTGCGAGAGGGATGCAAAGTTGATGGATCGGCTGTTGATGGATTGGCTGCGAGCTACGAGCTTCGGGCTACGAGCAAGCAGGCTAATCTGGAAGTGTTCCCTGATACGGTGGTCGGTGTTGATTGCTCGAAGCTCGCAGCCCGTAGCTCGAAGCTGCTCTACCGCCCGAAGTACTTCGCGTTGCGCTCAGTGTACTCTTTCCACTTTTCCGGCAGGTCGTCGAGCGCGAAGATGGCCGAGACCGGGCATACCGGAACGCAGGCGCCGCAGTCGATGCATTCCACGGGATCGATATACAGCATCTCTTCCGTCGCGAACTTGTCGGAGTCCTTCTTGGGATGAATGCAATCCACCGGACAAGAGTCAACACAAGCGGTGTCTTTGGTTCCGATGCAGGGCTCGGCAATTACGTAGGCCATAAAATCTCATGCTCCTCGGGCGCACGTGGGAGTGAACCAACTCGTCGATTTTACCAAGAACGCGGCAATCGGTACAGGCTGCGGGATGACTGCGATGCGAAGATGGACGCGAGGATCCGCTTAGAAGACTCCCAGCCAGCGGACGGGGAAGCGACTTCCGAGGGCGCTCACCAGGCGCTCGTCGGCGGTGATGAGATATCTACCCGTGGCAGCGGCCATCGCAACGTAGGTGCTGTCGTAAATGGTTCGGTCGAAATCGCAGGCGATCTTGAACGCTTCCGGCAGAAAAGGTCGGCTCGACACAGTGGGAAAGTCGCGGTTGAGCATCGCTTCGAGAGCGCGTTGCGCCAACAACTTTGTGATGGCGCCGCGTTTGGCGGCCTTCCAGAGAAAGCTGCCGATCTCGAGCCAGAATAAATCCGGGACAACCACCTGAATCCTTCCCTCCACGTAGGCGCGAAGAAAGCGATGGGCTTGAGTGGCAAGAGGCTCAATGATCTGGGGCGTTGCCCACTTCGCGCCGACGCTCGCGTCCATCACGAACGTCTTCACCGCTCACGGTCCTCGCGGATCATGTCTTCTGTCGAAGGGAACGGCCCTTTGCCGGGGGGCCTGTGCGCTTGAATTTCCATCAATTCATCATAGAATTGACGGCGTCGTTTTAGTTCAGCTGCGGTGGGCACGGTGTCTTTCAGCAGCGCGATGACCTCGGCGGCGATGGAGGTGCGGCGCTTACGGGCGCGGGCGCGCAGGGCTTCGTAGAGGTCCTTGGGCACGTTTTCCACGTATAGGGTTGGCATAGGGATAGTCTAGCATAGCCCTAGATAACATTTTGCTGCCGTAAAGAAAAAGGCCCCGCGATATGGTTTTGCCGACGGGCCGGCGCGCCGGCGCTAGCCGTGCATCATGGCCGACTCCACAATTTCCCTTGGATCTTCGACTCTGGTGTATTCCCAGAGGCAGAGTTCGTTACCATCGGGGTCGCGGAAGAAGGCCAGTCTGCCGTCCTTTTGCTCTTTAATTTTGCTGGTTGGTATCCCGCGGGCGTGTATTTGCTCCAACGTCTCCTGCAAATTCGCGACAGAAAAGCAGAGGCGGGCATTGCCACTGCCGGGGACCACCGATCCGGGTGGAAGGGGCACGAGTTCGATGAGCACGCCATCGAGATCGAAGCGCGCGACGTAGTCACGCGAAACCATGGGGAGTCCGAGGGTTTCGCGATAGAAGGCTATGGACGCATCCATGTCGGTGACGTAGTAGAAGACGCTGTCGAAGGAGAGTTTCAGTTTGCTGGAAGAAGATGAGGAATACATGGTGGGAATGCCTCCTTTTTTCCGCTAAGGGGGAAGCTGTAGACTTGTTTGTTGGCGGCAGACAAATTCTAGGAGAACGGCGGCGGCCTTGTCAGTGAGGTTTGACACCGGTGTAAGTGACGTACCAACGCGACTGCCTCCGGTGCCGGATCAATGTGTCTTCCGGTAAGCCTTGCCAGTTCATCGCCAGTTCATCCCATTTTCTGCCATTCTCGCGATAGACTCTCCGGATGACCACCGGCTCCCATAACGCCCTCGCTCGCGCTTCTTCTTCCTACCTTCGTTCGGCTATGCATCAGCCTATTCAGTGGCATGAGTTTGGGGAGGAGGCTTTTGCCGCGGCTCGCGCGGCCAACAAGCCCGTGCTTTTGGATATTGGGGCGGTTTGGTGCCACTGGTGTCATGTGATGGATCGCGAGTCTTATGACGACGCCGAGGTGGCGGCGATCGTTAATGAGCATTACATTGCGGTGAAGGTGGATCGGGACGAGCGTCCGGATATTGACAGCCGGTATCAGGCGGCGGTGGGCGCGCTCACAGGACAGGGAGGGTGGCCGCTTACGGCGTTTCTTACTCCCGACGGAAAGCCGTTTTATGGTGGGACGTACTTCCCTCCCGCCGACCAGTACGGACGGCCCAGTCTTAAGCGTGTGCTGCTTTCGATTGCTCAGGCTTATCGCGAGAAGCACGGCGAGGTGCTGGAGCAGGCGCAGATGGTCGAGAGCGCGATCTCGCAGGCGGAGTCTTTTTCGGTGGACGGCGGGAAGGTATCTGTAACGGTGGTTGACGCGATTGTGGAATCGGCGCGGAAGATGTTTGACGAGGTTAACGGCGGATTTGGAAGTGCGCCCAAGTTTCCGCATCCGGCGGCGCTCGATCTAGTGATGGATCAATATGTTCGCACGAACGAGTGTGGAAGCGGGGCTCTGCCCCGCTTGGACGGGGCCGAGCCCCGTCACCACACAAACCGCGGAACAGACAATGAAGAATTGCGCACGATTTTCGTTACCACGCTAGAGAAAATGGCGCGCG
>JBEKFN010000218.1:0-7330 GCA_050013295.1 Terriglobales bacterium | reverse complement strand
CGCCAGCTAATCACTCCGAGACAGCAGCCGGGGTTCGGGCGCCTGAGATTCCGCCGAGTGCGGCGAACGACGAAACCGGTACGGGAGCGGAGGCAGCGCCCGCGCGTATTCCCGACGTGGGCTTCCATGTGACCTTCACGGTCGCCGATCTGCACGAAGCGCTGGAGGTTGTGCGCCAGTTCGACCCGCCGGGCATCGCCTGTCGCGACCTGCGCGAATGCCTGCTCTATCAGTTGCGCTACCATCTGGAGCAGTTGCAACTGCACAGAAATGGCAATGGCCTGACCGAGCAAGTTGTGAGAGACGCGATTGCCGTTGTCGATCAGCATTTGAAAGCGGTGACACTGAAGCAGTTCAAGGAAATTGGGCGCGCGATTGGGCGTCCAGTTGAAGCGGTGCAGGCGGCGCTCGAGTATGTCCGCACGCTGGATCCCCGGCCGGGTTTGCGCTACAACAAAGTTCCGGCCCGGCTGATTGAGCCCGATGTCGCTTTCGTGAAGCACGGCGACGAGTGGCTGGTCATCATGAATGACGAAGACATGCCACAGTTGCGCTTGAATCCCGCGTATAAGCGCCTGATGACCCGCGACGGCAATGACCGTGACACGCGGAACTACGTCAAAGATCGCTACAAATCCGCTATCCAACTCATCAAGAATATCGAACAACGCAAGCAGACGATCGCCAAGGTGTGCTACTCGATCGTGGCGCGGCAACAGGATTTTCTCGAACGCGGAATCGATCAACTGAAGCCGATGATGATCAAGGAAGTGGCCGAAGAAATCGGCGTGCATCCTTCTACCGTCAGCCGCGCGGTTGCCAATAAGTACGTCCACACGCCGCAGGGCGTGTTCGAATTGCGGTATTTTTTCTCGGAGAGCGTGCAGGGGCCCGAAGGCGGCGGTACTTCGCTACTGATTTTGAAGCGCCGCGTCAAGAAGTTGATCGAAGAAGAAGATCCAAGCCGGCCGTTGACCGACGAACAGATCACC
Source organism: Terriglobales bacterium (assembly GCA_050013295.1). Taxonomy (GTDB): domain Bacteria; phylum Acidobacteriota; class Terriglobia; order Terriglobales; family Acidobacteriaceae; genus Acidiflorens. The sequence continues at coordinate 6,338 of JBEKFN010000218.1, read as the reverse complement.
CGCATTCTGCAATCGCAGGGTATCCAGGTCACTCGCCGAACGGTCGCGAAATATCGGGAAGATATGAAAATTCCCAGCACCCATCAAAGAAGAGTAAAAAAATAATTGCAGAGGTCAGAGGTTAGATTGCAGAGGTTAACCCAATTGCTGCGCGCTTGAAGGTTTTAACCTCTGCAATCTGACCTCTAACCTCTGACCTTGTTTCCCAAGCGAGGGCGCGCTCAATGAACGTGGAATATACCGCGAGAAAGTACGAAATCACTCCGACCATCCGCAGGGAAGTTGAAACCGGCCTCAACAAGATTCGCAAAATTCTAGGCGACCGATTCGAGACCAAGGTGATTCTGGCCGTCGAAAAGCGCCGGCACAAGGCCGAAATCACGATCAACCCGCCCAACGGTCCCATTGTGGGGCTGGCGCAGACCACCGACATGGCATCGGCCGTCAGTGAAGCTCTCGACCACCTGCACAAGCAGGCGCTCAAACATAAAACGAAGTGGCTGAGCAAGAAGCGCAAGGCGGTCAAGAAGTTTGACGGCCAGTCGTTGGAAGACAACATGGAAGCGGCGCTCGGACTGGCGGAGAATGCCACCGTTTCCGTTCTCGTTCATAAATTTCCCTCGGTGGCGCGAACCACCGAAGTGCACCTGGTGCATGCCCAGGATTCGGTAGCGCTTCGTCCGATGACGTTGGAAGAGGCGATCAAAGAGGCGCATTTCCGCGACAAAGATGTTTTTGTATTCCGCGACCCCAAGGGCAGGTTGATAGTGCTGCACCGGACACGGGACGGCAAGATGGAGTTGATCGAAGCACCGTAGAGAGCGTGGTGTCGCCCGCTCCGCGACAACTCATGAAGGCTTTCAACAAGCTCCTAACGGTAACTCTTATTCTCCGTTCTCTTCCGCAGAAACGATCAGCGCATAACTCCAAATTCTGATTTACCAGTTCAATTTCAACGCGAACTGGAACTGGCGCGGGTCGTAGGCGGCGGTGGCCTGACCGGCGTTGCAGGTTGTACCGCTGCAGAGAGGGCTTACGGCCGCTACGTTGTAGCGGTTGGCGATGTTGAACATGTCGGCGATGAAATCCATGTTGATGCGCTCGCCGAAGTAGATGCGTTTGGCAAAGCGCACATCGTTGAAGACCGTCCACGGGGAAATGCCCGCGTTGCGGCCGAGGCTGCCGTCGAGCAAGCGCACGGCGTTGGGGCTGGTCAGCTGAGCCTGCGTTAGGTCGACATAGCACACCTCCTGAAGGAAGCCGGTGGGCGAGAACCTGGAAGCCATGGCCGGGTAGTCGCAAAGATTCGTGGGTGTTCCCGCCGGCACAACGTTGGGCCGTGTGGTGAGGCTCTCCAACTGGAAGTTGTCGTCGACACTGGTAATGATGTTGAAGGGCCGTCCGGAGCTGAGTTCGATCTGGGGGGCGAACGTCCAATTGCTGAAGAACTTGCTCGCGAAGCCGCCGCCGCTGAGCTTGCCAGACTGGTAGACGCCGCTGAAGACAAAGCGATGACGCTGGTCGAACGTAGAGTTGGAACGCTCGAGGCCCGGGAAGTAGCTGTCCTGCGGGGTGGTCGTGGACTGCAAGTCGGTGGAATCGTCGATGGCGTGCGACCAGGTGTAGGAGGCCAGGAATTCGTAGTGCTTGCTGAAGCGCTTGCGGAGATTGGCGGTCAGGCCGTGATAGACCGAGCTGCCGTTGGAGTAGTTGGCATCCATGTCGCCGAACGGGATGCAGCCGGCGAGCGTGCTGAGATTGCAGGGGGAGCTAAGGCCGTACAACTTCAAAACGGCGGGCAAAACCTTGTTTACGCAATCGGCCGTCGAGGGCTGGGACAGCAAACCTATCGCGACCGACGGGTTAATGGCGGAGGGGCGGAAGAAATTTGTCAGGGCCGCTGGAACATAGGGGCCGCCAAGTCCAACGCCGCACGCTACTACATTGAATGGGTTGTCCGTGGGGTTGTTTTTCCCGTCCGCGACCGCTGCGTCCAAATTCCTCACCATCAAGTCGCCGCGCACGGTGCTGGCGTTGATAGGACGGTTGAGATGGCGGCCACCGTTAAAGTTATAGCCCAGACTGAAGGCATAGCCACCGCCCAAGTCGCGCTCGATGGTCAGGTTCGCTTGCTGCGAGTAGGCGTAAACGAAGTTCTTGCCCTGCGGATAGCCGAAGGGCTGGAAAGCCAGCGGCAGGAAGGTCGAGGGGTTGAGGTAGTTCTGGGTGAGGAATACTGAGCTCGATGGTGAGGTGACGCCGCAAGTTGGGTCGCCGGTGGCACAAGAAAACCGTTGCTGGTTCGGCGAGTAGTTCAGTGCGGCAAGGACCGCTGGATTCGCCGTGGGGGAGCATGGCGAGCCGACTAGACCACCGGAAGCGGGAACCAGTCCTTGAAAAATGGTAATCGAATTCAGGTTGGTAAAGCTCCCGGCTCCGCTGCACGGAGGACTACCAGGGCCGAAGGCTAGTTGCCCGCTGGTGGACCCGTCGGAGGCGTCGCCGAGGAAATAGAGGCCAAGCAAGGGGTGGTCAAAAAATATCCCGAACGAAGCGCGGATGACGGTCTTGCCGTCGCCTTTGGGATCCCATGCAATGCCCAGGCGAGGCTGAATGTTATTGGTGTCGGTCTGGATGCCTTTCTGCAATCCCAGGGCGTTGTAGGCGGAAAGAGCCAGTCCTTGTGGGGGCGCAAACGTGGGCGGAAATTCCACGTCGTAGCGAACACCGTAGTTCATGGTGAAGTTGGGCCGCACGCGCCAGGAATCCTGCCAAAATACGCCTAGCGGCTTGTTGGAGAATGAATCGCTGGGACTGCCAAGGCCCTGAATGTAGTCCTGCGGGGCCCCGAAGCCGTAGGCCTGCACGGACGAAACGCCAGGAATACTCACCCCGGCTGTCTGCAAAAGATTGTAGGTCGGGGTGGGGAGAGCCTGGGCGGCCGTAAGCGAGCCGAAGTCGTACACGCCACCGTAGTTGACGGTGAAAATGGCGTGGAGCGGGAGATAGTTGAAGTCGCCGCCGAATTTGGTGGCGTGCCGCCCGATGCTCCAGGAAAAATTGTCGGTGAACTGGTAGCGAGTCTCGACGCGTGAAATGTAGGAGTAAGGCTCGCGCCCGAAGTAACCGTAACCGGGAATGTTGACGGCCGGGTCGGCGCCAGCGGCAATCTTGGTGTTGTAGTAATAATTCAGGCCTCGGCGAGCGTACTGGAAGCGGAGTTCATTCACTTTGCTGGTGCCGAGGGTCCATGTGTCCTGCGCAACGCCGGCCACGTCACGGTAGCTCTGGGAAGAAGTGCGCGAGTAGGCGTTTTGACCGAAGGGCTGGTCCTGTCCGCTGGCTTCGATGCCAGTGATCGTGCTCGGGCTGGCATTGACGCGCAGCGTGAGGCGGTTATTGTTGCTCACGTTGTGGTCGATGCGAAGCGAGTAGAGACTGGTGCCTTCGAAGACGGGGAAGTTTCCTTCCTGCGAAACCAGGGTCTGATAGGAGGCAGGCACGAAGCAGGTCCCGGGAGTCTGGCAGGTTGAGATAAAGCCGGGCAATCCACCCATGTTAGTCGGCCACGCGCCATTCAGAGCCATACCAGAGGATGCTCCTAAGATGCCAGCGTACTGGCCCAATGCGAGGCCAAAGGTTTTTGGATTGAGGGCTGCAGCCTGGTCGACAAGCGGGTTGGTTAGATAAGAAATCTGCGCCGGGGTCAACTGCAGAGTGCCGAGCGGCAGGCCAAGCAGCGAGGTGTCGAAGGGCGCTAACCCGAAATTGCCCTGACCGACGGCGGAGAATCCGGTCTCGTGGCGTCGCGTGACTTCATAGGAAAAGAAATAGTAGGTTTTATCTTTCTTAATCGGGCCACCGAAGGCTGCGCCTCCCTGCACCCGCGTGTAGGCGGGATTGGACGTGGTGCTGAAGGGGTTGACGGCCTGGAAATCGCGATTGCGCAGGTATCCGTAGACATCGCCATGGAAGTCGTTCGATCCGGAGCGGGTGATGATGTTGACTACGCCGCCCGCGGCGCGCCCGTATTCGGCGGCGTAGTTGTTGGTGATGATCTGAAATTCCTGCACGGCCTCTTGCGAGACGGTGGAGCGCACGCCGTTGGTGGAATTGTCGGTGGCATCGGCACCGTCAACATTGACCAGATTGGAGCGGGCACGCTGGCCGCTCATGTTGAGGCCGGAAGTGGGCGCGGCACCGAGTTGGGGGGCGCTGTCGCGCTGCACCTGCGAATCCGTCAGCGTGAACTGAATGTAGTTACGGCCGTTGATGGGCAGATTGTCGATGCGGCGCTCGCCGATGGTGTCGGTGGTGGAACTGCGCGAAGTTTCCACGATGTCGGCTTGGGCGTTAACTTCGACGATTTCCTTGCCGCCCGCGACGGTGAGCGCGACGGGTAACTCGGCCATCTCGCCGACGGTGATGGAGACGCCGTTGGCTTCGGCTTTGGCGAAGCCCGATGCGTCCACGGTGACGGAATACGTGCCGGGAGCCAACTGACGCACACTGTAGCCGCCTTGGCCGTCGCTGGTTCCGGCGCGTTCCAGACCCTTGGCGACATCTCGCACGGTGACGGTGGCGTTGGTCACAACGCTGCCCTTCGGATCTTTCACGCTGACGTGGAGGTCGCCCGTGGCGGCGCCCTGCGCAAATGCAACTTGAGGGATGAGTGCGAGCATGACCGCGAAACAGAAAAGACGGAGTGTCGGTTTCATAAGGCTCCTGGGATCTTCCGCCCTTGAGATGAAGGCTCGAATCGAAGGGCGTGGTTTATCACCAACCACTTGACCTATGAGCACGCTGCTGACTAGAGATACCGCTGATATGTACATCAGAGAAGGGTGTTTAGGCAAGAGAATTAAGAGGGATTACCGGCCTAGTCACAGCAATGGGTGAGCCGTGTCACTGCGCGTGTGAAGCTAGGATGGTAAATCAATCGCCCCAAGGAAGGAACCTTGCCATGAGACGATTCGCAGTGGTGACTCTAATGTTATTGATCGGCGCCGAGCCGTCGTTTGCTAAGACGCACAAGGACATGTATTCGATGCAATGCAGCGCGTTGTGGCCCGCAGTGAAGGATGCCCTACGCAACTCGGGGAAGTACGGGATACTGGGGATCGACAACACCGAAATGACCGCGTCGTTCGTCATTGGTGGGACGCTCAGCGGGAAGCGCATCAACTCCGTGGTGCTGAACGCGAAGGGCGACGCTTGTGAGATGCAGGTCCAGACCGCCTACAGCGGGCTTGTTCACAACGACGAGGGCGATTTCAAAAAGCGCGTGGATGAGTCCCTAGCCAAAGTGCAGAAGCCCTCGCAGGAGCCGGCTCCGCCCGCAAAGCCTGAAAGCCCCAGTAAGTGAAGTTGCGCTCTTGAGTGCGAGGTGGACTAACGAACCCCTGGCGAACTGCGCTCGCCTGACAGCCGATGGCGGCTGTCCCTACGTTTGGGTTCTTGAAGGTTTTTGACAGACTCCGCGCGACCCCGTCCGGCTTGGTAGAATCAAAAGGAAATGCTTTTGCCGTTCGTCCGCGAAATTTTCGCGGAGGTGGAACAATTACCTGCCTTCACGCGTGCCGCCTCCCATCTACGGGAGAGCGGGGGGCGGATGAGTGTCACTGGACTGTCCCCGGCGGCCAAGGCGCTGGTCGTAGTGTTGCTGCGGCGGTCGGTCGAGCGTCCGTTCGTGCTGGTGGTGGCCGATAACCGGGCTGCCGAAGAGTTGCTGCCGGTACTGCGTTCGTTCTGCGAACTGACCGGAGCCGCAGATCCCGACTCAGTCGTGAGCCTTCCGGCGCGCGATGTGTTGCCTTTCCAGAATTTGTCACCCCATCCAGAGATTCAGGAAGAACGGGCGACCGCGTTGTGGAAGATCGCTACTGGCCGCGCGGCAATTGTCGTTTCTCCGGTGACCGCGACCACCATTCTTCTTCGCTCTCCTGAGTACTACGCTGACCTGGCACGGGTTCTGCGCCGCGGTGAGACCTTTGACCTGGAGAAATTGCTGGAGCACCTGAACACGGTCGGCTACAGTTCGACTGATGTGGTGGAAATGCCAGGGCAGTACGCGGCGCGCGGCGGCATTCTGGATGTGTACTCTCCGGAAGCGGACCGTCCGGTGCGCGTCGAGTTTTTCGGGGATGAAGTCGAATCCATGCGCAAGTTTGATCCCGCGAGTCAGCGGTCGTCGAATCCGGTGGATGAAGCGTTGCTTCTGCCGCTGACGGAAACGCCGGTCACGGAAGAATTGTTGGGGTCGATCAACGCGCGGCTTTCGGGGAAACGCATTACGGGATCGCCGGAGGTTGTGGAGCAAGCGGTGCGCGACTCCGGCG
>JBEKFN010000217.1:0-7331 GCA_050013295.1 Terriglobales bacterium | reverse complement strand
TTCTTTTTGGTTGCCATGGATCTATTCTCCCTTTCCATTCTTCATGGAATTTCGCAACGGTGTTTTGTTGCAACTGATTGATGTATAGAGTCAACGCAGAACGAAGTCAAGAGAAAAATGATTGAAACGGGCGCGTGCAACGTTGTACCAAAGTCACCTGCGCGACTCGCACGCGAAGAAAAAGTCGAGTGACATCACAACTGGCTTTCACCTGTTCTCCCCTCGCGTTGTTTCTGCCGCGCGGTTTCAACCGAACGCGCCGTCGTCGTTGCGATGCCGGCGCGGTTGCGCGTCGAGAAAGTTCGCGAAGCTTGCCACGCTCTATGATGAGAGACGATTTTCAAGCGACGCAGGGGCCAGCGGAGCCCGTGTGCTCGTCACCTTGATTTATGAAATGATTCACCGCGACGTGCACCGCGGGATTGCGGCGCTGTGCTTGGGCGGGGGGGAACGCTGTCGCGATGGCGGTGGAGCGGTAGGATGGTCTAGGACCCGGTTTTGAGATCGCGGTCGGGACGATCGTCGCTGAATTTGTAGATCTCACTGTCTTCGCTGGCACAAAGTTCGCTTTCTTGGAGAAAACGCTTCAGTGTCACAAGCAAGGCTCTGTAGAGCTGCTCCTTACGATTCACTATCAGGTTATTGACGATGCTCGACGAAGAACAGATGTCGACGAATACCACAAGTTTTTCTGTTGTAAGTTTTCCTTCAAGATTGGAATCGCCTTTGAGTCCATTTCGACAATTAATGGCACACTAGCCTCACTCCCGTCTACGCGCAGCGATTGTCAAGAGGCGGCCGCAACAGTTGGGCGTCCAGTATTCGAAAAAAGAAGCCGGACGCCCGTTTAATTTTCCACGGAATCCACGCCTCTGCATCAGTAGGCCTTCCCTGCCTCCAATGCGGCCTCCAGCAAGAGGGTTCGATCCAGCCTCGCTCAATTTGTCGAAATGGTGAAGTTCACCGTGATGCGGGCCTGAGTTTCCACGGGCTGCCCGTTTTGCAGGTAGGGCTTGAAGTGCCACTGCTTCACCGCCTCGCGAGCGGCGGTAGCCAGAATGCCCGGGCCACTGAGAATCTGCAACTCCTGGATGGTGCCGTCCCGCGAGATGAGCGCCATCAAACTGACGGCGCCCTGCACCTTCATCTGCCGCGCCAGCAAAGGATAATTAGGTGGCACCGAAATGCTCACACTCTGCGTCGTTTGCGGGGAAAGCTGCACGCGATCGCCGGCACTCACCAGCCCACTCGTCGCCGACGCGGGAGTGGCGGATGCGGAAGAGGTCTCGCCCGAGTTCACATCCAGATGGATGGCATTGCTTTTCGCGGGTATGGTGATGTGGCGGTTTCCGGCTACCACCTCCACCTCCAGCGGTGGCAGCACTGCGCGCTCGGTGGTTGCCGCAAAGGGAGCGTCGGCCGCGGCGGGTGCCGGCGAATTGGCTGCCTTGCGTTCCCGCGTGGGAGTCGCCGGCGTGCTGGGAGTTGGCACCGCCGCCATGCTCTTACTCTTGCTCTTGCTCCGAAGCGCAGCTTCTTGGACTTCACCGGTCGGCGGAAACCAGAAATCCCAGTCTTTCAAAACCACCGCCACCAGCGCCACCAGCAGTACCCCCAGGGCGATGAGCATCCGCTTTCGCTGTACTTCTACATCTTCCGACGCGGGCGGCAAGGGGAGCTGCGTTGGCCGCTCGAGATGGTTCTCGGGATGGATTTCTTCTTGAAACAAGGACACGGAGCCTCCTCGGAATCGTAATTCGATCGAGGGGGAGTGCTGACCTAGTATGCCCTGAAACCCGCGCAATGCCAAGCAAATCCCGCTCTGGTTGCACCTTTTACTGGCGGTGGGCCGTAAGGCCTTCCGCCCTGTAGGGACGCGGCTTGCCGCGTCTGTAGGGGAAATCAGACGCCCCCAAAGGGCTGGCCTCGAAAGCTACCTTTTTCTGCAGGTTGCGCAGGCCCAATGGCTAAAGGGGAGAGCGCCAGCGCCCTTCCCCTGGCTCAAGTTCCGCACCAGCTCAGGAAACTTTCGTAACCTTATAGTCGAGCTTGTCCAGTATGCCGGTCGCGACGTCAAGAATTTCCGTGCTCACCTTACGATTCGAAGCGATGGCTTCCGCCAGTGGAATGGAAATAATCTTGTTCCCCCGCAGCGCCGCCATTTGCCCGAATTCGCCGCGGTGCACCATGTCGATGGCGCCCAGTCCGTAGCGCGTGGCGAGCACGCGGTCGAAAGCGCTGGGCGTTCCGCCTCGCTGGATGTGGCCGAGCACCACCGACCGCGACTCGAAGCCCGTCCGCTTTTCGATCTCGTACGCCACCGTTGAGCCGATTCCTCCCAACCGAACATGCCCGAACTCATCGCGCCCCGATTGCAGGGACGATTCACCGTGTTTCTCGTTACCATCGGCAAACTTCGCGCCTTCGGCCACCACCACGATGCTGAAATATCTTCCGCGAGCTTGGCGCTGGCGAATCAGTTCGGCGACCTGGTCAATATCGAAAGGAACTTCGGGGATCAATATGACGTCGGCGCCGCCCGCGATGCCGCTATAAGCCGCGATCCAGCCCGAGTCGCGTCCCATCACTTCCACCACGATCACGCGATTGTGCGCCTCGGCCGTCGTATGCACGCGGTCAATGGCGCTGGTGGCCACATTCACAGCCGTGTCGAAGCCGAAGGTGAAGTCGGTGCCGGACAGGTCGTTGTCGATCGTCTTCGGAACGCCCACCACTTTCACTCCTTGGAAGAAAAGTTTCTGCGCTACCGACAGCGTGTCATCGCCGCCAATGGCGATCAGTGCGTCACAGCCATGTTTCTTGAGGTTCTCGACGCAGTGCTGCAGGCCGTCGTCGCGCTTGGCCGGATTGGTGCGCGAAGTGCGCAGGATCGTGCCGCCCCGCGGCAGAATGCCACCCACCGCCGCCAGGTCGAGTTCCACGGTCTTGTCTTCCAGCAAGCCGCGCCAGCCCTCCATAAATCCCACGAACCCGTCTTCATAGTGAAACGTGCCCTTACGCACCACTGCCCGAATGACTGCATTCAGCCCGGGACAGTCGCCCCCGCCCGTCAGCACTCCAATTTTCATCGCCTGCTCCTAGATATGATGTCTTGGTATGAGTATGAGCGCGCCCCGAGCGGATGGAATCCACCCGCGCGCATGTTTCCGTGGGCCCGAATGTATATTAGGTTATCACGCTGCCTTGGTCCGCGTGCCGCCCAACATCCCCGCTGCGTGCCAAAAGCCATCGGCCCTCCTGCTACACTTCTCTCATGCGCGTCCTCGGCATCGACTGCGGCACGGAATACACCGGATACGGCGTAGTCGACTTGCTCTCCGACGACCGCAACAATGACCGCCTCGTCTGTATCGCCTGCGGCGCCATCAAAGTTTCCCCGCGCGACCCCATGCCCACGCGCCTCTCGCGCATCTCGATCGGCCTGCAGGAACTCATCTCCCAGCACCGCCCCGACCGCGTTGCCATCGAAGACGTTTTCTACGCCGCCAATGTGAAGTCCGCCTTGAAACTCGGCCAGGTGCGCGGAGTCGCCATGCTGGCCGCCGCTTCCGCCGGAATCGAAGTCGCCGAATACTCGCCCCTGTCCATCAAATCCGCGGTGGTCGGATATGGCCGGGCCGAAAAACATCAGGTCCAGCAAATGGTGACGCGCCTTCTGAATCTCGATCAGATCCCCGAACCCGCCGACGCCGCCGATGCGCTCGCCATCGCCATCTGCCATCTGCACACCGCAGCGACGCAAGAACGCCAAAGCGATTTGAACGGCAATTTTAAATATGTGACTTGTCATCCTGAGCGGAGCAGCCCGCCTCGCTTGCGAGGCGGGCTGCGGAGTCGAAGGACCCCTACACCCTAACATCTCTTCCGCCGCAGCAAGGCACTCTCCCCCGCTGCACTCCGGGGATTGGAACTACGCTAAGATCAACCATGGACCACGGGACTGCGATGGTCAATATTCCTCAACAGGACAGTCCTGCCTTGCTGGTTTCTACTACGCATACAACGTCCGATCTACTGAGTGCTGCAACTTTGAAGAATGTCGGCCAGAGATCGCTGTCTGCCTGCCGACTGGGGTGGGTCGTGGTATTTCCCTCCGGAAAGAACGAGGTCTACTTGGGTGCGCCGATGAATATTCCGGCAGGAATCGAGCCCGGCGCGAAATGGGAAGCCCCTGCACAGTCAGTGAGCCCCAAGTATGCAAAGCAGAAGGCCGCGGCGATTGCCTTCTTCGTCGCTGAAGCCTACCCGTTAGGCGGGGAGCCGTGGAAGGCGGACTTAGTCCAAATAAGACGGCAAGCCGTGAGCATCGCACCCGAACTAACAGCTGAGAGCTGATAGCTGCCCTCTTGACACTCCCCGCCACCATCCCCAATCATTACAGCGCCCCAATGCCCCGTCCATTTCATATTCTTTGCCTGCTGACTCTTTCTTCGATCCTCGCCTTTTCGCAAACCGAAGCCGAAGCCCCCGCCGTGGTCACCTTCAGCCTCGATTTCCCCACCTCCCAGCCAGAGCATTACTCGATCCGCGTTCAATCCGATGGCTCGGCCCGCTACCAGTCCAGCGGCCGCCTGTCCGCCGATCCCGACGAGACCGATTCTCACGACAACGATTCTCATAACAACGATTCTCATAACAACGGCAGCTTCGATCTTGACTTCACCCTAGCCGCGGGAACGCGGCAAAAAATCTTCCAACTCGCGGCGAAGGCCGGCTATTTTCAGAAGGACGTCGACTCCCATCACAAGAACCTCGCCTTTACCGGAAAAAAGACGCTCGGCTACAAAGACGCGCGGCGCAGCGGAGAGTCCACCTACAACTATTCCACCAACCCGGCCGTGCAGGACCTGACCATCCTGATGCAAAGTCTCTCGACCACGCTCGAATTCGGACATCGTCTCCAGTACGATCACCACTATCAAAAGCTAGCGCTCGACGAAGAACTCAAGGGTATGGAGGAGTTGGCCCGCGCCAATCAACTGATCGGGGTCACCGCCATTCAGCCGATCCTCGATCAAATCATCGCCGATCCCTCCGTGATCAACGTAACCCGAGCCCGCGCCCAGCGCTTGCTGGAGCGCGCAGACATTCGCTAATCCTTTCCCATCACCCGACGCACTGCCAGAAATCCGCCTGAACGTGGTATAATCTTCCCATAAAACCAGCCCGATAATGCCAGTAGATGCAAGAACTTAGCGACATTGCGCCGGTAAGAGAACGGGTGAAGCTACGCTCCGCTTGGACGGGCGAGACGCCCGTCCCCACAGTAAATCACCCAAGCCTTTACTGAGAGCTGACAACTGAGAGCTGAGAGCTAACTCCATGGCTGACGATCAGAATCCTGAGCTTCCCCTTACTCCTCCTCCCGGAGGCGACGGTCAATCTCCCACCGGTCCGGGCGCCCTCAACATACAGCCCGTCAATATTGAAGAGGAGATGAAACGGTCGTATCTCGACTATTCCTTGTCGGTGATTATCGGCCGCGCCCTGCCCGACGTGCGCGACGGATTGAAGCCGGTGCATCGCCGCATTCTTTACACCATGCAGCAAATGGGCCTGGCTCCGGGACGGGCTACGCGCAAGTGCGCCCGTATCGTCGGCGAAGTCATGGGCAAGTACCATCCGCACGGGAACCTCGCCGTTTACGACGCGTTGGTGCGGCTGGCGCAGCCCTTCGCCATGCGCGCGCCGTTGGTGGATGGACAAGGCAACTTCGGCTCGGTTGATGGCGATCCTCCGGCCGCGGATCGATACACCGAAGCGCGTCTGACGCGCGTCTCTACCGCTCTGCTCGAAGACCTCGACAAAGAAGCGGTCGACTTTTATCCGAACTACGACGGCACGGAAACGCAGCCCGCGGTTCTGCCCGCGCGTTTTCCCAACCTGCTCGTCAACGGCTCCGATGGAATCGCGGTTGGCATGGCCACGAAGATTCCGCCGCACAACCTGACCGAGATCGTCGATGCCACCATCACGCTGGTGAATAATCCCGGCGCGCAGTTGCCGGAGATTCTGAAATTTGTGCAGGGGCCGGACTTTCCGACGGCGGCCATCATTCACGGCCGCGCTGGAATCTTTGAGGCGTACCGCACGGGCCGCGGACGGTTCATGATGCGCGCCCGGGCGGCCATCGAGAACATCACCAAGGACAAGCAGGCGATCATCGTTACCGAGATTCCTTATCAGGTGAACAAGGCTCGGCTGATCGAGCGCATCGCCGACCTGGTCAATGACAAGACCATCGACGACATCTCCGACGTTAACGATGAAAGCGATCGCGACGGCATGCGTATCGTGATCGAGCTCAAGCGCGGAGCCGAACCGCAGATCGTGCTCAACCAGCTCTTCAAGCACACTTCGATGCAGGAAGGCTTCAGCATGATTCTGCTGGCCGTGGTCAACGGCCAGCCCAAGGAAATGGGGCTGATCCAGGCGATCAAACACTTCATCGACCATCGCGTCGATGTGGTGCGCCGCCGCACTTCGTATTTGCTGGCCAAGGCGCGCGATCGCGAACACATTTTGGAAGGCTACCTGACCGCGCTCGATCACCTTGATAACGTGATCGCGATCATTCGCGGCAGTGCCAACCGCGCTGACGCTAGGGAGAATCTGGTTGCGTACTTCGGCGGCAAGAAGATCGACATCAACACCACCGGACGCGCTCCAAAGCTCGACCCCGAGAAACCGTTCACCGCGAAGCAGGCCGACGCCATCCTCGAACTGCAACTGCACCGCTTGACCAAGCTCTCGATCGACGAAATTGCGAACGAGTTGAAGCAGGTGCGCGAGGCCATCGCCGAATACGAATCGATTCTTGCCTCTGAGAAGAAGCTGCGCGGCGTCATCATCAAGGAACTGGAAGAGGTCAAAAAACTGTACGGCGACGCGCGCCGGACCGTCATCGAGGACGAAGCCGCGGAAATCATGCTGGAAGACTTGATCGCCGACGAGCAAGTTGCGGTCACGGTCAGCCATTCCGGCTACATGAAACGCACTCCGATCTCGACCTACCGCATGCAGCGGCGCGGCGGCACCGGGCGGACCGGCATGAAGACGCGCGACGAGGATTTCGTCGAGCATCTGTTCATCGCCTCGACTCACGCCTACATCTTGATCTTCACCAACACCGGGCGCGTCTACTGGCTGAAGGTATACGAGATTCCCGACATCGCTGCTGCCGGCAAAGGGAAGCACGTGGGCAACCTGGTGGGCCTGCAGCCGGGAGAAACCGTGCGCACCATGCTCGCCGTGCGCGACCTGGAAGAAGAAGGCAGATACGTTTTCTTTGTCACGCACAATGGCACGGT
>JBEKFN010000216.1:0-7343 GCA_050013295.1 Terriglobales bacterium | reverse complement strand
GCTGAGAGCGCCCTCACACACCCCAAGTCCCATAATGATGAAACATCCTGTTCCGGACTGCAGTGTCTTCCGGAAGCTAGGCTGCCACCGTCTTCCTTCCGGCCACGCCTTCCGGCACGCTTGGGCGTTTGGCCGCCAGTTCGCAGAGCAGGGCAACCAACGCCAACCCCGCCGCCCAGTAGAAGGCCATCTGGTAGTTCTTGTACTTGTCGAACAGCACCCCGCCGATCCTGGGACCAATGATGCCAGCCACGCCCCATGCGGTGAACAGCATTCCGTAGTTGATGCCGGCGTTCTTGGTGCCCCAGAAATCCGATGCCGTCGCGCCATTCACCGAAAGCTGCGTACCGTAGCACCAGTACACGATGAACACCACTGTGTAGAGCAGCGTCACATTGCTGCCCACCTGGTAGAGAATGGGCATGGCAATCATGGAGATGGCGATCATGAGTCGCAGCACGTTCAGGCGGCCGATTGCATCCGACATCCAGCCGGACAGGATGCGACCCAGGGCGTTGCCAGTTGCGGCCACGACCAAGCTCATCGTGATCAGCGAAGCGCTGGGAATGCCCACGCTCTTGCCAAATGGCACCAGTTGGCTGATCACCATCAGTCCAGCCGAGGTCCCCAGCGCGTAGGCAATCCACATGAAGTAGAACGCGGGCGTGCGCAGCGTCTCGCCCGGGCTGAATTCATAGGTGGTCGCGGCAGACTTGGAGGCGGGCGCGGGCGTCCAACCGGGGGGCCTGTATCCGACCGGTGGATTACGCAGCAGGAAGGAGCCGAAAACCGTCATGACCAGGAAGATCCCCCCCAGTATCTGGAACGTGGTGTGCACACCATATTTGGGAATCAGGTATAGGTTGGACAGCGGCCCAAAGATTGCCGATCCTCCCCCGTATCCGGCCACCGCCAGCCCTACGGCTAGGCCGCGCTTATCGGGAAACCATTTGGCCATCACCGGTATAGGCGTGGAGTAGCCAAATCCGTTGCCCAGCCCGCCAATCACCCCGAAGCATACATACAGGTAGTTCAAGCTGTGCGTGTAGGCGCACAGGAAGAAGCCCAGGCTGACCAGTACGCCGCCAGTCAGGGAAACCCAGAATGGGCCGAACTTGTCCTGCAGCCGTCCCGCCACGATAAACGTTAGTGCGAACACGACGACCGCGTAGGTGAACACATTGGAAGTTTGAGCCCGCTTCCAGCCAAATTCCTTTTCCAGTGGGGCCACAAACACACTCCAGGCATACAGCGAACCCAGTGCCAAGTTCATGGACATCCCGCCGACCACGTGCCACCATCGATTTAAGTGGGTGGATGCAACATCTGCGTTAGCCACGGTTTTTTCTCCTTTACAGACAGAAATATGAAATGAAGACCGGGGCCAAAGTGTCGCTTTAGAACGACAGTGGCCACCGATCCGGATAAGGCGCTAGCTCTTTCTCGAATTGGCCAACGCCTCAAGCACTTGAACGAATAGGCTCGATTGCGTTGACAACGCACGGAGTTCTACTTTGCCAAAAAGGTGAAGAGCGGCCTCAACTCGGCCCGCTGGTCCTGCCAGACGTGGGATTGCTTTCTCGCGATATCGAACGGCGGTCCAACCTTAGGCAGAAGGTGGAACCCATAAACGCGAGAGAACGAATACAGATACTTTGCGTGTTACAGTCGAACCTTTTATCCCTTTACGCCATCGCGCATTCGGCGCTAGCGCAAATCTGTCGTGCAACAGCAATCCGGCTCACGGCTGCGTCTTTTGCAAAGTGGCCATCACATTCACTACTGAATCCGGCTCTACCGTAAGCTCCCGCTTCCACTCGGCAAACCCTGGCATGGAAATGACGACGACGTGCGTCCCAGGGCTAAGGCTGATCTCGGATGGCGTGCTGCCCACATATTTCCAGTCGTCAATGGTGATGTCCGCACCGGAGGGTGTCGAACTGAATTTACACCTTACCTTCTCCTTAAGGACTCCCGGCGCGGCGACAGGCGGTGGGACGGGCGCGGCGGCTGGTGAATTTCGCACCGGTGCCGCCACGTGCGGGGCGGGCGTGGGGGCCGGTGAATTCTGCGGCGGCGCCGCAACCTGCGGCTGGGGGTTGGCCGCTGCGCCGGACTGGGGCGCTGAAACCGAGGCTACCAACTGATAGAGCTGCTTCCGTTCCTTGCCCTTTGCATCCCGGTAGAAAACCGTGATCCCGTGTTTGTCTTTTCGCGCCTCATAAGTCTCCCCCACAGCCAGCGATCCGCACTTGGACCAATGCGAGTCCACGGTGCATGCGATGGTGTAGGACCTTCCATCGGCATCCCGCACCAGCATGACGTTTCGCCCGGTGGGATTCTTACTCTCGTTGCAGTACGCCGAGAAATTCTGAAGATCGCAATCCTTCGGCACCGTGGTTCCTGAGCTCAGCGCATGAGAGTCAGCACTTAGAACTGTGAGCCGAAGCTGGTGGGACGCGACATCATCGGCGAACAGGGCGTTGGCGAACATGACGTTGAGCAACAACAACGCCGACACCAGCCCCGGAAGGTTACGCCACGCGCCCATAGTGCCTTTCCAGCTCTTGAAGCCGGGGACAGGATCGTTCCTCGTGTCACCTCAGCGTCGAAATGAATCAGTCCCCGCACTCCGTAATAGCCGCTATCTAATGGAGAGCCGGGCGTCCCCGCCCGGCTGGACGGGCGATACGCCCATCCCTCCACCGTATGAATCATGGGTAAAACCGAACATTCCCAACAAATGTAAATCCAGGAGCTTGTTGAGAAGAACACTTCCTTGGCCTTCCGCAGAGCGAGGCGATGAAGGATCCGCAGGTTTCGCCGATTTCCGACAACCTGCGGATCCCTCGCTTGGGGAGGACAATCCAAAGTTCTTCCAACAGCCTTCTAGAACGTAAAGACGGGCCCGAACTCCGTCCGATGATCCTGCCACTCGTTGCTCAGCGAGCCGGCAATCGTATAGTTCTCGTGATTCTTTAGGCGCGTAGCATACGTCGACTGCTCGATGGCGAATATGCACCAGGGGTTGACCTTGTAGTACAGGGATGCGGCAAAGATTTTGCCCATCAAGAGCGCGTTTGACCCTGACAAAGTCTCGGTCGATATGTCATGATGCACCATCTGGTCTTTACCGGCGTGCAGATAGAGCTGCCAGCCAGCATTGTGGCCTTGCGGATTGGCGTTGAACCAGCGGGAGAGCGGAAGGCCGAGATTGATGAAACCGCCAAAAGCACGAATCGGCCGTTCCGGAGCAACCTCAACATCGACGGCGGGGCAGCCGGTCACAGGGTCTGGAGTGACTCTGCAAGCCACAGCTGCGTTGCCGAGACCGTCCATGGTTTCGAACTTGATGGAGCTATTCAGCCCTGCCAAATCGGTGTTGAAGGAATTGGTTTGGCCACCGAACATGAAGCGCAGGTCGCCGCCCTTATAGGCGCTCGCCACCAGCGTAAACCAGCGAGTCGGCAATTGCAGGGCAAACTGGTTGCCCCACTCCTTGCTGGAAGCGGTATAGCCGGTCGGGAGGGCGGCTGCGTAAGAAGCGCACAGAGCGACTTCCGCCGGGGTCCCCGTACAAGTTGCCGGTAGCAGGCCCCCAGCAACGGTCATGGCGTTGCTGGTGACGATCGACGTACGCCTGGAGCGGAAGCCGCTCCAGATGAGTTGCGCAGGCGCAACTCCCGGCGCTTTGTCGAGTCTGAACTGCAGCGCCAGTCTGCCTTCGTATTCGGGGCGGTCGGCGTCGGCGCCCTCGCGCTCGCCCTGTCCAAGCTGGTCCGCGAGGCCATTGACCGCTCCGACAGTAGTGAACGTGTTGGCGGCCGACTTCTCGACTTGAGCTGTGCTCGGCATCATGATGGCAAACGCGGGAGAAATCTTGAGCGAACCGGCCAGCCTTTGAACCCAGCCGACCATCATCTGCGGGGAACGTTCATAGACGTCGCCATAGTAAGCGGCGAGGAATGTGGTTTCGAGGAGGTTGGGCAGAGCGCTCGATCCGAAGACCGTCCAGTCCTGTCCGCCTTCAAAATAGAAGTCAGTGCTGTCGCTGGCGGCATAATCCATGCGCACCCAGGCCAAGCGCAATTGGAAGGCGTTGCTTCGAATCGACGAGACGTTGCGGTTATCCACGACGCTGAAGTTGCCTTCAAAGTCGGCTTCGACCTTGCCCGTAAAAGTCAGCCTCGGGGACGCATCTGGCCACTCAAAGTTGGCGCCAAGACGCGAGCCACGCGCCTTGATGTGGAATTCGGGGTCTTTCGTAGGGCCGGTGTTCGTAGTCCCAGTGGCTGTATTCGCGAACAGACCGATGAAGGGGAAGTCATCGCCATCGGGGGCGCTGGAATCATGCGCCGCCGTGGCCTTGATAAATCCGTAGGGCGTTATTCTGACAGCGCCCGCCTTGAACGCTGGGACCAGACCGTCTTTCCTGGGTGGATCGACGGGAAGCGCGCGGACCGGAGCAACCGCCGGGATTACCGCCGGAGGTGGGACGGGCGGAGGAGCCCCCATCGGCGCAGCGCCAGCTTGCGGCGCGGGCTCGGGATCCGGGCTTGAGGTCGAGACATTCGCATCGACTGTGGTCGAGGTTAGGGTTGGGCTCGGCGCAGCGGGGCTCGCTTCTGCGCTGGCTGCGTTCGCGGTATTTCCATTTGCCGTTTTCGCGTCGTTGTTTCCCGCCATGACCGGCACGGCTATGACGGCCATCGCAAGTAGGCTCAACAACCACTTTTTCAGCTTCAACATAGATGATGTCTCCTCGTTCAGGCTTGGCTCAGACCTTCGGCCCAGAACATGGGGTCGAAATCTACGTTGTTTTGGCTGGCGAAGCTGTGACGCCGGTCACATAACGTCGTATTGGGAATCACGCTCGACAACACATGAGCCGAGCACAGCACGCTACTTACTCAGAACGTGTCTAACCTATGGATTTCTGGAGAAGGATGCTGTCCCACTTCGGGGCTGAACAGTTAGCTGAAAAATGCCAAGTTCGGCAACAGAGCCTTCTTCGGCAACTGATGGGAAACCCGCGACTGGAGCCGAATCTGGGGAACTCGTTATTAGCAACGAAGAGTCCGAAAGCGAGTTCTTCAGCAAACTGTAAAGCTCTCTTTCCTGTGGCTCGAAATGAGACGTCCTCGTACTTCTATGAATATCGGGATTGTAATGATCTGTGCAGCTACCGAAAAGATAGTTAGCTAAGTAGTCGAATTATCGTACAACTTTCCATGACGACGCTCCCAATGAACCACAAAAGTCAATAGCCCGCCGTGAAAATTTCGTAAGTGGATGGGCGGCGCGGTTGCGGCACCATGGTTGCGACCGCAGCCGGAATGATGGATTCGTGTACGCTAATCTCGAGGCCGCATAGCTTCAGCCAGGCGGCCTGAGTTCCTGCTCACATGTTCTCGAGCACCAGCTTAAGGTAGTTCCAGAAACTTTCCACCGACGATATCTGCACGCGCTCGTTCGGACTGTGAGGATCCACGATCGTCGGACCAAAAGACACCATCTGCATGCCGGGATATTTTTCGCCAATGACGCCACACTCCAAGCCAGCGTGCATGGCGATCAGCTTTGCCGGTTCGCCGAAGAGTTTCTTGTGCACCTCCTGGAGCTTGCGCACGATGTCGCTGTTCGGCTCCGGTTTCCAGCCGGGGTATTTGGCTCCATGCTCGACTTCGAACCCTGCCAGACAGCATACGGTCGAAACCATGCGGGCGGCGGCCAGCATGCTGCTCTCGATCGCACTCCGCTGACTGGTAACAATCTCCAACACGTCGCCCTTCGTCGTGACAGTCGCCAGGTTCGTGGAGGTCTGGACTAAGCCGGTAACGTCGGGACTCATGGCCAGAACTCCATGATGCAAGCTCGCGAGCAGCGCCACCGTTTGTTTCGCGTCAGTCGCGTCCAGCACATTTCCCGGACGTTCGGCTTTCTCGACCGTGATCTGCAGTCCGGAATCGAATCCTCCGAGGTCGGCTTTGTATCCAGCTTCGGCGGTGGCTACCAGCGATTTCAGTTCACTCTCGCGCGAGGGGTCGGCTAGCACCAAGGCCGCAGCTTCGCGCGGAATGGCATTCTGCGCGCTTCCACCGTTGACCTCGGCGATTTCGATCGGAAGGCGATCGAGCAAGACCTGAAGAACCCCACCCATGATCCGCAGGGCATTGCCGCGGCCTTGATGGATATCGACACCGGAGTGGCCACCTTTCAGGCCAGACACCTTGATCCGCCAAGCCGAGCCTGCGCCTGCAGGACGAAGCCCGACTTTACGTTGAGCGGTCGTTTTGACGCCGCCTGAACAACCGATACAGAGCGTTCCCTTCTCTTCGTTGTCCAGGTTGAGAAAATATTTGGACTTGAGCAAGCCACCCTTGAATGCCGATGCGCCCGTGAGTCCGGTCTCCTCGTCAATGGTGAAAAGGAATTCCAGCGGCCCGTGGGCAATGTTATTGCTCTCCATCACGGCCAGTGCGGCGGCCACGCCGACTCCGTTATCGGAGCCCAGGGTCGTGCCATCTGCCTTCAGCCAGTCCCCATCTCTTACTACCTTGATGGGCTCGGAATCGAAGTCATGAACAGTGGCCTCGTTCTTCTCACATACCATGTCGAGGTGACCCTGTAAGAGGGCCATCGGCGCGCCCTCGCGTCCCGGCTGCGCAGGTTTCCGGACCACGAGATTGCCGGCATCGTCCTGCACGGATTCGAGACCCAGCTTGGTGGCCAGCACCCAGACGTAGTCCCGCGCTGCGGCCTCCTTGGTGGAGGCGCGAGGAATCGCCGCCAATTTGTCAAAGTGCTTCCATACCGGTTCAGGTTGCAGGTTCGCGAGTGCAGGTATCATGACACGCTCCGTGGGATTAAAGGGTTACAGCCATCGTACAGCGCGAAGGCAAGGCTCGTCCTTCTGATGCTCGTCCTTCTGTGGAAGTGTTTCTCCCATCAATTTCATGAGATCTCTGGCGACTCAAGTTCGCGCACTTCCCGTTCCAAGGCGTCGAGCCGCCGTAACTCCGCTTCAACTGCCGGCGCACCCTCTTCACGCACTCTTTTGGCGCGGGCCAGTGCCTGTTCGGCGATGCGGCTGACTTCGTGTAACAACTTGCGAATCTCGGTTTCTAACTTCCCTCGGCTCTCCTGAACCCGGTTGAGAATATCGCTCTGCACACGGGTGCTGTTGAATTCGAGCAGCCTGCCGAGAAACCTCCGGGCATCGTTTTCGATTATTTTTCCCAGACCCAATAGACCCAGAGCCAGGTCAGCCAGCCAGCGCAGTGGTGAGGCAGGCCGCGCGACTTCAAGGAAGTCCAGGAAAGTGAATTCCGAGCGAACGCGAA
>JBEKFN010000215.1:493-10177 GCA_050013295.1 Terriglobales bacterium | reverse complement strand
TGAGCGTGATGGTTGTACCCAATTCCGGCACTGGAGAACTGACCGGACTCACTGGCTCGCTCATGATCCATATCGACGCTCAGGGTAAACACACCTGGACCTTCGATTATTCGCTCCCGTAGGCGTCCTCGCGTGGGCGCGCGTCAAGTGTCTGAACTATTCCGACTTTATGAGTGAACATCATCGGCGGACGTTGACGAGGCGCATTGGATGCCTTGGCGAAATCCGCCGGATTCCTGTAAAATCAAGGTTTCGGCAACAGGCCTGGAAGGATTTCAGAGTTTATGGCACGAGTTTGTGATATCTGCGGCAAGGGGCCGCAGTTCGGAAACACCATCAGCCACGCCCACAATGTAAGTAAGAGGCGCTGGAACGTCAATCTGCGCCCGGTTCACGCCAAAGTGGGAGCCGCAACCAAGCACATCCGCGTCTGCACGTCGTGTCTGCGCAGCGGCAAAGTCGTTAAGGCGTAGCTTTGGCATTGGTCTGATTGTAATCAGGACAGTACCCAATTCTACCGGCCCGCGGACTCTAGTCCCGCAGCTTTTATGCGTCTGCTAGCTTTCGCGGACAAGAGTGTCCGCGCCACACGAGCTACTTCACATCTATCAGTTGCACGTCGAAGATGAGGGTCGAGTTGGCCGGGATAACCCCCGGATAGCCCTTTGCTCCGTAGGCCAGATCCGGCGGGATGCGCAACTGGCGCTTGCCACCGACTTTCATGCCGGCCACACCTTCGTCCCAGCCCTTGATGACCTGGCCGGCGCCCAGCTTGAAACCAAACGGACGGCCGGTCCCGACCGAGCTGTCGAACTTCTTGCCGTTGGTGAGCCAGCCGGTGTAATCGACTTTGACTTGCTGTCCGCTTTGCGCGACCGCGCCGGTGCCAACTGTGATGTCACAGTATTCGAGACCGCTGGCGGTTTTGATGGGAGCGCCGGTGACCTTAGTAGGCCCGCTGGTGCTTGTGGCAGCCGTCTGGGCGCCGATCAGGCCGGCCAGTGCGAACAGTGTAATGACAAGAACGACAGTTTTCATAATTCCTCTTTTCTTACGTCAGCAAAGTTGGCGCCAGTTTTTTTTCAAGCCAGCGCAATCACATCAATCTCAACCAGAACGTCTTTCGGAAGCCGGGCGACTTCGACGGTGGAGCGCGCCGGCGGCGCCTGCTTGAAGTAGCGGCCGTAGACTTCGTTCATGGCGGCAAAATCTCCCATGTTCTTGAGGAAGACGGTGCAGCGCACAACTTTCTCCAGGCTGCTGCCCGAGGCCTGCAAAATAGCGGCCAGGTTCTTGAGCACGCGGTCGGTCTGCGCGCTCACATCGCCGGCGACGATCTGCGAGGTGGCGGGATCGATCGGGATCTGTCCGGAAGTGAAGATCAGTCCGGCGGCTCGAATGGCCTGCGAGTACGGCCCGATGGCTTGCGGAGCTTGATCGGTGGCAATCGCTTCACGCATGATTCCTCCCGTTGCTTATTGAGCTTCTGCGGGGATGATTACGAAGAGTGATTAACGCAGATAAAGCGGTTACAAGTCAAACTCGGCAGTTGCCTTCAGCTAGAGCAATGCGCCCATCTCCTAGAACAGCGAACTCTGCCGCCGGTTAGGAGTAATCCCAAAATGCTCATAAGCAAGCTGGGTAGCCACCCGTCCCCGTGGCGTGCGGTTCAGAAAGCCGATCTGGATCAGAAACGGCTCGTAGATCTCTTCGATGGCATCGGGCTCCTCGGCAAGCGCCGCGCCCAGCGTATTCAAACCCACCGAGCGCCGCGCCCAGCGTATTCAAACCCACCGGCCCACCCTGGTACTTCTCGATGATGGTGAGCAGCAGTTTGCGGTCGACTTCGTCAAAGCCGTAGCGGTCCACTTCAAGCATGCTGAGCGCGGACTGGGCAACCGGCAGATCGATGGAGCCGGCGGCCCGCACCTGGGCATAGTCGCGCACGCGCCGCAGCAGCCGGTTGGCGATGCGCGGCGTTCCACGAGAGCGGCTCGCGATCTCGGCGGCTCCGGGACGATCTATCTTCACACCTAAGATTTCGGCGGAACGCTCGACAATGACGCGAAGGTCATCATGAGTGTAGAACTCGAGCCGCAGCAGCAGCCCGAAACGCGAGCGCAGGGGCGCGGAGAGCAGTCCGGCGCGCGTGGTGGCGCCGATGAAGGTGAAGGGCTTTACGTCCATGGTGTGAGTGCGTGCCGACGGGCCCTGGCCGATCATGATGTCAAGCTTGTAGTCTTCGAGCGCGGAGTAGAGGATCTCCTCCAGCGCGGGCTGCAGACGATGCACTTCATCAATGAAAAGCACCTGCCGGTCGCGCAAATTGGTGAGGAAATTGGTGAGGATGGCAGTCAGATCGCCCTTGATCTGCAGCGTGGGCCCGGAGGTCTGCTGAAAAGCCGCGCCAAGTTCGTTGGCGATGATGTTGGCCAGCGTAGTCTTGCCGAGCCCGGGTGGCCCGTAGAGCAGGACGTGATCAAGCGCCTCGCCGCGAGACTTCGCGGCCTGGATGGCAACGTCGAGATTCTCTTTGACCTTGTTCTGGCCGATGAATTCCTGCAGGCGCTGCGGGCGGAGCTTGAGTTCGAAAGAAGAATCATCCTCGACGGGGGCGGCGGAGACTAGGCGGTCTTTCAAATTGGGATTATCTTTGGCAGCGGACACTGAAGGCGATGGTAGCAGTTCCGGGTTCTGGGTTCCAAGCGTGGTCGCTCAGCTCGCCCTCGATTCGCGATGATCGCGGGCCGAAACCCTGCGGCGCTACGCTCCGCTTGGACGGCCGAGGCGGCCGTCCCCACACAAGCGATCACTGCCCAATCACGCCCAGCCGCACGCCCTTCAGCCTCCCCGCGTCGAACCACGCTACCTTCTGCCCAAACCAGGTCTTAGTGCCGGAGAGCTTGTACTTCTTGTTCGCCGCTGCGAAGTCGCGCGTGCCCAGCAGGTAGGCGACCGGGCTCTCGCCATACTTGGCAAGCCGGTCCGAGAGCCAGCCTCCGCCGGAAGGAGCGGCCAGAATCACCGGTTCGCCGGGGAAGTACGCGAGTCTGCCGAAGTCTTTCTGGGTCTCGGTGAGCGGCTCAGCCCAGCCATAAGCCTTGCGGAACAAGGCAATCGAAGCATCCAGATTGCTGACGCCGAGGACGACGCTCTCCACGCTGTAAACCGGCGCTCCCTTTACGCTGTCCGAAGTCTGGACGCGCCAGGCGCGCGGCGTCTGGTCTTCGATGATGAAGGGCAGCGTCGAGCCCGGCGTTCCGGAGCCAGCGTCAGCGGTCATCCACTCGATCGACATGCCGTCCGGGCGTTTGCGGCTGCCGCGCTCGGGAGACTTGACGGGAATCCCAGCCTTCTTCAGGCGATCCACTTCCTGCAGCAGAACGTTGGTCCCCACCGCCCAGGCGCAGGTGACCGCATCCTCGGACATGAACTTCGCCCAGTCCGACCCCGCACTCGCGCCCGGCTTTACCGGTGCAATCAGTTCAAGGTAAGACGCGTCATCGAAGCCAATGATGGCCATCTGGGTAATTCCGTTGCCGTGCGGACCGCCGATGTCCGGAGTCAGGCCCACATCCGTGAAGACCTGGCGCAGCGTGTCAAGATTCGATCCGCAGACCGACACGTGGTCGATCTCCAGCACCACACTCTTGCTTTCCGCGGTCATCGCAGATTGGGTCATAGCGGTTTGGGAAATAAGTAAGAGAACAAGAATAGCGAAAGATAAGCGGCAGCAGATTGGGGAACCCCGCTTGGGCATCCGTGCCTCCTTAAGTAAAGAAGAAAAAGGAATGGTACGCCAGAATGCGCGATCAGGGAACGATTTCCTGCGAGCGGCAGTGATGGGTCCGGGTGAGCTTGGTCATTACGCAACTAAGCTTTCCGCGAAGAGGGAAAGGGATCTACCGACGCGGAAACTCGCCGAAATGGCCCGATGCGGCGGCCTTCAAAATCGTCATCTCTGAAATCGTGCGGCACAGCTTGAATTGGGGGAGGTTTTTTTATTTTGCTTCTGGCTTGACTCATTCTTGCATGTTTACTGTTAGGATATTACCCAGTGTTCACGTCCCCCTACCCCCCTACCCCCCTACCCCCCCTACCCCCTCCCTATAGTCTCTCGAATCATGGTGTTAGGGACTGTTACCGCCAAAGTTTTGAGAGCAAAGGACTTATTGTCAAAGTATTACGGAATAAGGACTTAAGCTCGATTTTCGGGCCAAATTCCCGTTTTGGGGCGGTTTGGGGGGCGGATTCCCAACTTCTCTGCTCTGGGCTCGCTCTCACCCGCTGAATGCCTCTGTTTATCAAAGAGTACTGGATGCGCCGGCCCTGCGCCCAGGTTAGCGCCCAAAAAACGGGCGCGAACTTGGGGCACCGTGCTTCTCGGATCTTGAAGGCGAGCGCAACTCCGGCTTTGCCGGTTAGAGATCATTGTCGCATCGGGCGGGTGGGGAGTCTGTGATAGTGCGCACCGGCTGATTGTGATGAAAAATCCCGGTGGCTGCCAGGGTGGGCGGCGATGCTGCCCACGCACGCGGGCCACTTCTCAAAAAGCGTGAGAGGTGGCGCACCCCCAGTTGTTTCACTTCAACGTTTCAAAAAAACCCGCGTTATGCTTTCCGCGTTAATCGGGCCCACCCGCCAGAGAACGAGCTCATGAGAATTCGCGAGAGAAGAACACAGCTCTCGATGGCTGGCAACCTGACCGACGAAGAAGTACAGCAACTTGCTACAGAGGAATCTGAAGCTATCATGCGTCTGACGGATCACCGGTCGGAGCATGGATGTAAAAGACCTGGAGAGTAAGGCCGCGCTACTCTTCCTCTTCTTTGACCTCGCCGCGTTCGGCTTTGGCTTTTTCGATGATCTTATCTTGCAGTTGTTGCGGCACGGTATCGTAGTGATGCATCTCCATCGAGAAGCTGCCGCGGCCCTGCGTCATGGAAGTAAGATCGGCGCCGTAGGTAAGCATCTCAGCCATCGGCACCTCGGCCTTCACGATCGTGTTGCCGGCTTTGTTGTCCATGCCCTGGATGCGTCCGCGGCGGCTGTTGAGGTCGCCCATGATGGTGCCGGCGAATTCGTCGGGCACGGTGATCTCGACGGTCATGATCGGCTCCAGCAGCGTTGGCTTGGCAACTTCCATAGCCTTCCGGAAGGCGATGCGTCCCGCCATCTGGAACGAGAGGTCGTTCGAATCCACGTCGTGGTAAGAGCCGTCGTAGAGGATCACGCGAAAGTTCACTACGGGATAGCCGGCAAGAAAGCCGCGGGCAGCGGCGTCCTTGATTCCCTTTTCGACAGCGGGAATAAAGTTGCGCGGAATTGCGCCGCCAAAGATATCGTTGACGAACTCGAATTCGGCCCCGCGCGGCAGCGGCTCCATCTTGATCTTGCAATCGCCGAACTGGCCGTGGCCTCCGGTTTGTTTCTTGTGGCGTCCCTGCACGTCGGCCTTACCGCGTATCGTTTCGCGATACGGCACCTTGGGCGCCTTTAGCACCACTTCCGCGTGGTAACGCTTTTTCATTTTCGAGACCACGACTTCGATGTGCTGCTGTCCGGTGCCCGCGATCAGGAATTCTTTGGTCTGCGGATCGCGGAAGAAGCGCAGCATGGCATCTTCTTCCATCAGCTTGTGGAGGCCGACGCCGAGCTTGTCTTCGTCGGCGCGGCTCTTCGGCTCGATGGCGAAGGTGATCGCCGGCTCCGGCAGCTGTACCGCTGGATACCGGATCGGCGACGACTTATCGCCCAGCGTGTCGCCGGTGAGAGTCTCTCTCAGTTTCGCGACCGCGCCGATGTCGCCGGCATGCAGCTCCGGAATCGGAACCGCTTGCTTGCCCTGGATCAGGGAAATGTGGGCGAACTTCTCTTGCGTGTTGCGATTATAGTTCTGCAGCGAGGCGTCGTCCTTCAGCACGCCGGAAAAAACCTTGAAGTAGGAAATGCGCCCGGCGAACGCATCCGACATGGTCTTGAAGACGTACACGGAAGCGGGCTCGTTGTCGGTGCCTTTGCGTACGGCCGGCTCGGTGCTGCCCTCGGCCGTCCAGCCGGTGAGGGCGTGATGTTCGCTGGCGGCGGGCGTGTAGTCGACGATGAAATCCATCAGCTCGTCGACGCCGATGTTGCCCAGTCCCGAGGTGAAGAGCACGGGAAAAAGCTTGTCTTCGCGGATCGCTTCGTGCAGCGCCGGGACCAGATGCTCCTCGGGGATCGTGCCCGTTTCGAAGAACTCTTCCATCAACTCATCTTTGCCCTCGGCGATCAGTTCCACCAATTTTTCATGAGCGTCCTTGGCGGCGTCGGCCATGTTCGCCGGAATCGGCCCTTCCTTGCCCTTGCCGTTTCCGCCCATCTCGTAGGTGTAGGCCTTCATGCGGACGAGATCGATAACGCCGCTCAGACTCTTCTCGCTGCCGATGGGGAGCTGCAGCGGCGTGACGGCTCGACCGAAGGCGTTGGTGAGCGATTCCAGCACGCGGTTGGCGTCGGCGCGCTCGCGATCCATGCGGCTGACGACAATCATGCGCGGCAGCTCGACGTCATTGCAGTATTGCCAGACGCGCTGGGTCACGACCTCGACCCCGGAGACGCCGTCAACCACAACGAGCGCGGCGTCCACCACCGGCAGCACCATCTTGGCCTCGTGCACGAACATGTTGAAGCCGGGAGTGTCGAGCAGATTGATCTTGACCTTCGCATCCGTCTTGCCCCACTCGACAAAAGCGAGGCCGGTCGAGATTGACATCTTGCGCGCGATTTCTTCTTCGTCGTAGTCGGTAGGAGCGGAGCCGTCATCCACGCGTCCGAGGCGCGGCGTGGCGCCGGCGGTGTAGAGCATGGCGGACACCAAGGAAGTTTTTCCGGCGCGCCCGTGTCCGATGAGGGCAAGGTTGCGGAGATTGGCTCCTTCGTACACTTTCACGGGTTGTCTCCTTCCGCAGGCTTACGGGAAGGGTGATAAGGCCCCGGATGAGGATGAGTACAAGGTACAGGCCAGCCCAACAACGCCTGCGAAACTTCTGATGCTAACACAGGGGGTGGGGGGCGAGGAACAGCGTCCCTACGTGGGCATCGCTAACTACAAAGTTGCGCCCTTCTCCGCGATCAGCTTCTTGATCTTCTCCACGAACTCACCCGTGGCCATGTCTTCGGTCTTCTCCTTCCCGCGGGTGCGCACGTTGACCTTGTTGGCTTCGGATTCTTTATCGCCCACCACCAGCAGGAACGGAACTTTCTGCATCGCGTGCTCGCGGATTTTCGCGTTCATCTTTTCGTTGCGGGAATCGACTTCGACGCGCACGCCCGCCGCCCGCAGTTGCGACGCTATTTTTCCCGCATACTCGACATGGCGCTCGGCGATTGGGATCATCGCTACCTGCACCGGCGAGAGCCACACTGGGAACGCCCCGGCGTAGTGCTCGATCAGCACGCCGAAGAAGCGCTCGACCGATCCGTAGAGCGCGCGGTGCACCATCAACGGCTGTTTGCGGCTGCCGTCTTCGGCTACGTATTCGAGCTGGAAGCGCTGCGGCAGGTTGAAGTCGAACTGCACGGTCGAGAGCTGCCACAGGCGTCCGATGGCGTCGACCAGCTTCACGTCGATCTTCGGACCGTAGAACGCGGCTTCGCCGGGCATGGTCTTGTATTTGATATTCAGCTTTTTCAGCGCACTTTCGAGCGTGTGGTTGGCGAGGTTCCACTGCTCCTCGGTGCCCAGGAAGCTCTTCTTGTCCTTCGGATCCCAGGTGGAAAGCTCGGTCTCGAATTTATCGAAGCCAAAATCTTTCAGCACTTCGAGCGCGAACTCCAGGCAGCCTACGATTTCCGCCTCGATCTGATCCGGAGTACAAAAGATGTGCGCGTCGTCCTGGGTGAAGCCACGGACGCGTAGCAATCCGTGCATCACTCCCGAGCGCTCGTAGCGATAGACCGTGCCGAGTTCGCCCAGCCGCACCGGCAGATCGCGATACGACTTCAGCGAATCCTTATAGATCAGGATGTGGCCCGGGCAATTCATGGGCTTGAGGCGATACTCGGCGTCGTCGAGTTCCATGACGTCGAAAAAATTCTGCGAATAGTAGCCCTCGTGGCCCGAGGTGAAAAACAGCTGCCGACGCGCCACGTGCGGCGTGCAGACGAGCGAGTAGCCGCGGCGCAGGTACTCTTCGCGCATCCAGTCTTCCATCTCTTTGCGGATGATGCCGCCCTTCGGATGCCAGAAGATCAGGCCCGGCCCAGCGAGTTCCTGAATCGAAAACAGATCGAGCTGTTTGCCGAGCACGCGATGGTCGCGCTTCTTGGCTTCTTCGATGCCGTTCAGGTAGGCGTCGAGATCCTTCTTCGAGAAAAACGACGTGCCGTAGATGCGTTGCAGTTGCGGATTCTTCTCGTCGCCCAGCCAGTAGGCGCCGGCGACGTTGAGCAGCTTGAAGGCTTTGATTTTTCCGGTCGAAGGCAGGTGGGGGCCGCGGCAGAAATCCTGGAACTTGCCGGTCTTGTAAACCGAAATCTTCTCGTCCGGCTTGGTGAATTGCTCGATGAAGTGGCACTTCATGAAGTCGCCCTCGGCCTTGAACTTTTCGAGACCTTCTTTCCGCGGCAGAAACTCGCGGGCATAGGGCAGGTTCTGCTGGACGAGTTCGTGCATTTTCTTTTCGATCTTCTCAAGATCTTCGGGCGTGAACGCGGTCGGGCGATAGAAATCGTAGAAAAATCCGTGCTCCGTCGCGGGACCGTGGCCAAGTTTGGTCTCGGGAAAAAGTTCGAGCACGGCCGCGGCCAGCAGGTGCGCCGACGAATGGCGATAGACTTCGAGCGCCTCGGGATCCCTCTCAGTGATGATGCGCAGATCGGTGTCTTGATCGAGCGGCCGGTTGAGATCAATCAGATCGCCATTCGGGCTTTCTTGCGACGGCGCGATCGGTCGCGCCTTGGCGGCAAGGGCGGCGTCGGCAAGACGCGGGCTGATGGACTTGGCAACGTCGAGCGCAGTGGTACCCTTCGGGACTTCCGTAATGCTGCCGTCGGGAAGCTTGACATGAATGCTGTCAGACATGGATAGACCCAGTATTCTGCTGAATCTCACAAGTTTATCATTTGCTCGCGTAGGGGCAGGTGCCCTCACCTGCCCAGCGGGGCGAGCCCCGCAGCTCGTCCAAGCACAAGTCGAGAGCCCGGCGCGCTACGCACGCATGCCCAGACCAGGGCGTCTGGGCCTACGTGAGCCGTTTCCCTACCACCCCACCGTCTTCCCCGCGTTCTGCGCGTCCAGCCACTTCTGCAAAGGCGCGAAGTATTCCAAAATCGCACTGGCGTCAATCTGCCGCCCGCCGGTTAGCGCTTCCAGCGCGTCCGGCCACGGTTTGCTTTGGCCCATGGCGAGCATCTTGTTGAACTTCGCCCCGGCTTCCTTCGATCCGTAGAACGTGCAGCCGTGCAGTGGGCCTTTGTATCCGGACTCCCGGCACAGGGCGCGGTAGAACTGGAACTCCAGGATGAACGCCAGGAAATATCTGGTGTAGGGCACGTTGGCCGCGACGTGATACTTCGCTCCCGGATCGAAATCGCCTTCACTGCGCGCCACCGGAGGCGCCACGCCCTGATACTTCAGCCGCAGCTCCCACCATGACTTGTTGTAGTCCGCGGGCGCGATCTCTCCGGAGAATACTTTCCAGC
>JBEKFN010000215.1:0-477 GCA_050013295.1 Terriglobales bacterium | reverse complement strand
CTGCTTCAGCAGTTCCGGGATGTCGTTGCTCGCCTGCGGCACGTTTTCCAGCAGCCCAACCTTGTGCAGGTATTCGGGCGTGATCGCCAGCGCGATGGCGTCGCCGATCGCTTCGTGGAAGCCGTCATTGGCGCCATTCTTGAACAGAAACGGCTGATCTTTATAAGCGCGCTGGTAGAAGTTGTGTCCGAGTTCGTGATGAATGGCGACGAAATCGGTGCCGCGCACCTGGATGCACATTTTCACGCGGAGATCGTCGAAGGAATCAATATCCCAGGCGCTGGCGTGGCAGACTACGTCGCGGTCGGCGGGCTTGGTGAAGAGCGACCGCTCCCAGAAAGTCGGCGGCAGCGGCGCGAAACCCATCGAAGTGAAGAAGCCTTCGCCGTACTTCACCATCCCCTTCGCGTCGAGATTTTTCTTCTTGAGCAGTTCGGTAATATTGACGCCGCCGCCTTTGTCCTCCTGCACTCCGAG
>JBEKFN010000214.1:0-7377 GCA_050013295.1 Terriglobales bacterium | reverse complement strand
CTGTCCACGGTGGTGTCGATCGCGGTCGTCGCCTGCGCCTTTGAAATACTGCAGGCTTCGGCGATCCGGTCAACCAGATCAGCTTTGTTCATGCTCTCTCCTGACACTAGTCATTGTCGGTTCCCGCGCATCAGCCGGGGAGGAAAGCTCAAGGCGCGAGCACCGGCGATGGCAATTCTCGCCTATGTTGAGGGATTGTCAATGGGAAACACGTGCCAGTTGCCGGTTTTGACACCTAAGGCGAACGCCTGTATGTAGTAATTGAAGAATGCGACGAAAGTGCCAGTTGCGGATCGCGAGATAGAGCGGCGGCCTACGAGCTTCTGGCCGCGAGCTGCGACACTCTGTTTTCCCCGGTTCTCCTCCGTTCTCCACAAGCCGCCGCTCGTCTCCACAGGATGTGCACAGAAAGGAAACGGTTTCGAGTTGCGGCGCAGGCGGGTTCGGGTGCAGAGTTCTAAGTAGAGTTTTAAGTAGAGTTCCAAGTAAGGATTAATTACGCAAACATGAAAACCGCAGCCGAAGTTTGCCCGCTGTGTGCGGGCTCAGGATGGAAGCCGGTTCCGGGAACGCCAGACGGCGGCGTGACGCGCTGCAATTGCCAGTTGCGGGCGCGCGGCGGCGCTTTGATTGCCGCGGCGCGGATTCCGAAGAGATATGAGCATTGCGAGCTCTCGAATTTCGACTTCGAGGGGCCGCTCTCACACCTTGCGCACGCGCGCCTGGCGGCGTACCGGTTCGTTGAAGAGTATCCAGTGGATAATACCGGCTTGTTGCTGATCGGCAACGCAGGGTCGGGAAAGACACACCTAGCAGTCGGCATTGCGAAGGCGCTAATCCAAAAGGGAATCGAGTGCGTTTTCTACGATTACGCGGACTTGCTGAAGCAGATCCAGGACTCGTACAACCCTTCTGTACAAACCACCGAACTGGGTTTGCTCCGGCCAGTGTTTGAGGCCGAAGTATTGGTGCTAGACGACCTGGGCTCGGTGAGGCCCACTGACTGGCGATGGGACACGGTGCGCTTGATCCTGAACACGCGTTACAACGACGGACGCACCACGATCATCACCACGAACTTTCCGAATAAACCTCCGAGTGCGCCTTCCTGGAAGGCTAGCAACAAAGCGTCCGCCGAAGATGAGGACAATCCAGCGACAGAAACTAATGTCCAAGACCAGTCGGACCAAGTGAAGTACACTCTCGGCGACCGCATCGGCGAGCCTATGCGTTCTCGGTTGCATGAGATGTGCCGCATAGTAAAGATGGAAGGGCTCGACTACCGGAAGAAGTTTAAGAGGGCGCGCTTCGTGTAGGCCCTCGTTTTCGACCTGGTCTCCGGGACATCCTTTCTGATGAACGCGATCGTTTCGTTGCCACGAGCGAATCCATCATTTATGTGGTGCAGGCTGCCTGCCGAGCTACGCTCGGGCTGGACGGACGAGGCGTCCGTCCCTACGCGAGCCCAATCCGAATTAGAATCGCCAAGTGCTGACCGAACGCATCGAGTTCCGGCCGGAAGCTGACGCCGCGATCTTCGCTTCCGCCCCCGCCGCTCCCGCCGTGTTTCTCTTGCGCGGCGAGGATGAGCACTCCGAGCCCTACGTCAGCAAAACCGCCAACCTGCGCCGCCGTTTGCAGCGTTTGCTTTCCGCCCCGGAAGAGCGAACCAAACGCCTCAACCTGCGCGATCGCGTGCGCTGGATCGAATACACGCTGACCGGCTCCGATTTCGAATCGGGATTCGTGCTCTATCAAGTCCTGCGTTCCGCCTTTCCCAAGACCTACTCGAATCGCCTGCGGCTGCGCTTCGCACCGCTCGTCAAGCTGCACCTGGAAAACGAATTTCCCCGCGCTTCGATCACGACACGGCTGGGACGAATTTCCGGAAAGAACATCTACTACGGGCCGTTTGCTTCGCGGGTGGCGGCGGAAAAGTTTATGAACGACGCGCTCGACTTTTTCAAAATGCGGCGCTGCGTGGAAGACCTCCATCCCGACCCGAAATTTCCCGGCTGCGTTTATTCCGAAATGAAGATGTGTTTGGCGCCCTGCTTTCGCGGCTGCACCGATGACGAATACCGCGCCGAGGTGGTGCGGGTCGAAACTTTTTTGGACTCACGCGGCGAATCGCTGAAGCGGCAGATGGCGGCGGAGCGCGATCACGCCTCGGCGAAAATGGAATTCGAGGCGGCCGCGGCCATTCATGCGCGGCTCGACAAACTCACTCCCGTGCTGCAGCAACTGCCGGAGTTCGTCCGCCGGATTGACCAGTTGCATGCCGTGATCGTACAGAAGTCTCGCCTTCCGGAGACTGTCGTATTATTCCGCGTCGACGCTGGCGCGATCGCGGGACCGCTCGAATTTCCTATTTCCGGCGGGGAGCACACTAAATCCCAATCCATGGAAGCCCGCATCCAGTCCGCACTGGCGGCATTTCCCGCCTGCAAGCCAGGCAGCGCGATCGAGCGTATGGAGCACCTGGCGATCCTGAAGCGCTGGTGCTATCGCGGAACCCGCGCGGGCGAAATTTTCTTTGCCGATGCCAGGGGAGAGCTGCCGATGCGGCGCCTGGTGCGCGCAATCGGACGAGTATACAAAGGCGAAGCGCCAGAAAGCGAAATGCACCCGAGGCCGGCGGAATGACGCTCGAACTTCTCAATTGAACTTCCGTCCCCGTAAAATGGAATCACTATGAGGAAAAAGACCAGAACATCGACCAAGTCTAAATCGAACAAAAGAGCCGCCGCGCGATCGAACAAAAAATCCGCAGTGCGACCTGCGCTTCTCGATCAACCCCTTCGCGACCACCTGCTCTACTTGCTGAAAGGCGGTGGGGCGCATGCCAACTTCGACGATGCCATGGGCGATTGGCCCATGCAACTCGCCGGAGTCAAAGTTGCGAACTTCCCTCACACCGCATGGATGCTGCTCGAGCACCTGCGCCTCGGCCAGTGGGACATCGTGGAGTTCAGCCGCAATTCGAAACACGTCTCCCCGAAATGGCCCGAAGGCTACTGGCCTGCCTCGGAAGCTCCTGTGGACGAGAAAGCATGGACCGCGAGTATGGCTGCATTCAAGAAGGACTTGCGGACGATGGAGCGGCTTGTCGCGGACCGGAAAGTCGATCTCTATTCCCGGATTCCCTGGGGCGATGGGCAAACGATTCTGCGCGAGGCGCTGCTCGTGGCCGACCACAATGCCTATCACCTCGGACAACTCGTGATGCTGCGGAAGAGCATCGGAATCTGAGCCAGCGGCGCAAGCTGGAACACCGCCGAGACGCAGAGAAACGCCGAGAAATTCTTGAGCCAAATTCAAAACCGAGGGGAGCCTGTTTTTCTTTCAAAAAATCCAACCTTAGTTTTTCAAAAGCCCTAAAAGGTTTTCTCGGCGCTCTCGGCGGTGAAAAGATGTTTCACGCCGGAATAGCCGCCCAGTCCGGCGTGCGCGGCGGCCTTTTTCTGAACACAACCTTTATCTCTTCTCGCCAGTGTTCGTCAATTCCCAGCACTTCCCAATCGATCTCCGGCGACAGATAGCGCAGGATCGTATCGGTTGTGGGATGCACGTGCAGAGCGGGCGCGACCAGCATGAGTAGAGGCTTCTGCGGCGAGATCTCGGCTCCGGGAAAATAACCGAATTGCGCAAACTCGCCGCGGCTCTGGTGCCAGGCGACGCGCGACCAGTAATCCACGCCTTGCAGCGGTAGATGGATATCCTCGTCGGCTTTGAGTTCGATGACGGCCAGTCGCGCCTCGCGAGTTACGCCCAGAATGTCAATCATCGCTCGATCCGCCGCGGCGAACGCGGGCACCTGGGAATACACAGGTTCCGGCCACAGCCGTCCGTCGAGCGCCGCGATGTTCCGGGCGACCAGCGATTCCAGCCAGCGCTCGGGATGCATCCGCCACAACGCGTGATTCTTGGGACCATCCTTATGACGGACGGCCGCCGCCAGCCGCACCAGATCGGCAAACTGCGCTTCGTTCTCCGAGTTGAGTACGCGCTCTTCCGGCCCCACACCGAACGCGATTTCCTCGCTGCTCTGAAAGTTTTGCGGATCATGGGCAATCCGCGCCTGGGCGAGTTCGAGGCCATGCCGCCGGAATGAAATCAGCGCGGGCGAGAGCACCACGACTTCCGATTGCGGCAGAATGGCGCGAATGCGCGCGATGGACTCCGCAAAGCGTTCGCGCGCCAAGCCTTCATCGATCGCATGGACCAACCGGGTTGCCAGATTGCCGCGATCACCGATATCCACCGTCGCGCAGGCATCTTCCGGCTGGTCGAATTCGTACAAATGCCACTTCGCCGCCGTGGGATGGAGATGCGCCATGCGCTGCCGGGTTAGAGTAGCCATGCCTTTGGGCACAACCATCGCCAGGCCCTCGACTACGCGGCGTTCCTGCTGCGCCAGACGGCACGCCTCGAGCCAAAGAATTCCGCAAGTCAGCGCGCCATCGACGCTCGATTGCGTTTCCTGGTCATTCACTCCCACGATGGCGAGGGCCCGCTGTCCCTGGCGCAGCAAGCCGCGCAGGTAGGCCGGGCCGAAGGAGTTTTTGAGGTCCACGCTGGTGGTGAGCCGGACCACCGTCCAGCCGGGAAAATTCCTCTCCAGCGCCCGTCGCAGGCGAGGCTCGTAGGCGCCGCGCGCCGCCCGTCGCGCCGCCAGCGAGCGCTGATCGCGGTCGCGGCAGAAGTCCAGCCGGGTGGGGCGATTCTGCCCCATGCGCTGCACCTGCAACCGGAGCGTGGTGGCCTTCACTTCCGCATCCAGCACGCGCCGCACGAAATTCCGCTCGCTCGACCACAGATGCAGCAGGCATTTATGGTACTCGCCAGAAATCGAATACTTCGACTCCGCCAGATCGAAAGCGATGGCGCCATCTTCCACCACCACGGCGGCGCGTGCGCCGTCGAGGAATTCCGCGAGCATCTGGCTGAGCGAGTCTGGGGTCATGGATTCGATGGGCAAACGGGGCAATCTCGATGGGTCACTATTTTTCGCTTTGTTTACCGTTAGGGTATTAATGCGTGTTTACTACCACCCCCCTCCCCCTGGTCCCAGTGGAATCATGGGGTTAGGCTGTGGAAAACTTTCAAAATCTAGAGGGCCAAGGACTTATATGGAAAATATTCCGGAATAAGGAGTTAGCCCGATTCTTCGCCGCGTTCCATGAGAAATTGGTTAGCTTTGGCGGTTTTTTGACCCCCGCGAATTGCTGCAAAAATTGTTATCAAAGAGTTAATAGTCAATGGGTTTGGCAGCTTCGAGGGGCCGTCTCCTGGGAGGCGGATAGACCTCGGCCCTGGCACGCAGGTCGATTTCCATTGTCGGCGACGGGCGGTTCGATGTCTGTGATGGTGCACACGAGGCATTTGTGATGAAAGAGGTCAAAGACCCCGCCCAAGCGGAGCTCGGACGGGGCACCCTCCAGAGCTTGAAAGGGTAGAGTGGGCCATCCACCCGATTCTGGGGTTGTGAGTGCTATCGCGAGTGGCTGTTGAAAAACTCACTTTTCGACCCCCACAACCAAAATTGGCTGGATAGAAAATGTCTAGGCGACCGGAGAAAATCGATTGTAGGGCTTCCTGACGCGATTTTATTTTTGCTGATTTTCAGAGAAGGAGTTTTTCAACAGCCACGCGATTTAACGCCAATCACAAGATAGGGACCGCTAGTCTAGCGATGCAATCGCTTGCTAAGAAACCAGAAGCCGGCGCTGCAACCAAGGCCGAAGATGAGTAGTGGAATGCCGATCACCCAATATCGTCCGTAGATCGAAACCGGGTCCCAACCGACCGCCCCGTCTGAGGCAATTCCCAGAACATACCTGTCGTATACAGAGAGCGACACGAGCAGTGAAGCCAGCGACAGCACAATCGTCAACACTCCAGTGGCAAGACTCCCGAAAAACAGCAGTACCCAGCGCATAAGGCATTCTAAGCCTGAAAGCTGACCAACGAGTGTAATCGGGATGTTACAACAGTGAACTTGACATAGGCTGCCGGTCGGACTGCAATCAAGACTGTGAATTGGACCAAATTCGTCATCTTGCTGATATCGATTCTTACTGTGCCGCTGGCTACGGCGCAGGTCGCATCATCTAAAGAGGGTCCCGCAACGATGTTCGAGCGTGAACAGCACGACCTGCGTGGTCCAGTGAAGTCATGTGTGCAAGAGAGCACTTTTTCCAGCACGACGGACGCTGAAGGCAAAACATATCCCGAAGTTCATTCGGCGTACACGACGGAATACGATGCCGCTGGCCGAACACTGGCTACGCGTGCCGAAAACTCCGACGGCTCACAATGGGTTACGCGCTACTCCTATGATCCTTCCGGTCGGCTGCTGAAAATCGCCTCAGGAATAGAAGGGCAGGCAACCACGGACACCATCTACTCCTACGATCACTCCGGCAACCTTCAGAACATTAGCGACAGTAATAGAGCTGACGACCCGGTCACTTTTCGTTACGACGAGCACGGCAGAAAAACTAAAGTTGCAACCTCTCGTCCGGCGGACTACCGATCCGGCATCGCGGTGGAAGCAGGGTCTCCGTTTGAGGCTGCAGACCGGGCACCGAACCTGCCGGGCGGCGGGAGCGCAACCACCATTTATGACGAGCATGACCGAGCCACGGAAGTCCAAGTGCGTGATGCCAGCGGCGAAGTGGTGAGCCGGGCCGTGCGAACATACGACGCGCAGGGGCACGTTCTCGAAGAAAAACAGATTCTGGAACATCCCGAGATGATCTTTCCCGCGGAAACCCGCGCACAGATGTTGGAACAGTCGGGTCTTTCCCCCGATGAGCTGCAGCAGGAGCTACGCGCGCAGCTTACGAAACTCATGGGAGGCCAATCCGGACTGCACTCGGTTACCTTTGGCTACGACTCTCACGGCCGCGTAAGCCGTACAAATCGGCGAATTTTCAATATGCAGCAGGAGATCGAAACGACTTACAACGAACACGGGGATGTGGAATCAGAAATTACGCGAAGCACACGGCTGTCCGGGGAAACTGATCCAAGGACTCCCTCGGCTGGATTGACTACGTACTCCGAAGTTCGCTATTCGTACAAATATGATCACCACGAAAACTGGATCGAGCAATCAATTTCATATCGCTCCAGTCCCGACGCTGCATTCCAGTCATCGACCGTGATTAAGCGCATATTGACGTATTATTAATCAGAAACCCGACCATACCCCGGAGCATAGGGCGCTCGCCTTACTTGTAGCTGCTGTAATCAGATGGGATGAGAAGGCCGGTCTCCGACGGGATGCTGTACGCTCCCAAGTTATCAACGCGCTTGAAGCGCAAGAGATAAAGGAGACCGGCAATGAAGAAGATTAGCACTGTAGCGAGG
>JBEKFN010000213.1:0-7396 GCA_050013295.1 Terriglobales bacterium | reverse complement strand
ACACGGTCGATCCGGATTGTACCGGGTCGTTCTTCAAAGCGGACGGCACAAAAATCGAAAACGTCATCGTCCTTGACGGAGGCAAGAGATTCTCCGTGATGAGCTTTGAGCCGGACAAGGTTATCACGGGAGAGGGGATAAGGCTGGAGGAGGACAAGGACTAACGGTGCGCTGACTAGGTTGGACGCACACTTCTTCATTTGAAGCGGTTGTGCATCTCGCCGACGGTCGGTGATGTGGAAGTGGGTAACTGGAACGGGAGGGTGCCGTGAAAAGCGAAACAGTGCTGGTGAGAAAGCTCGCAGTTGGGGGGATTGCGAGCCTTTTGCTCCTTGCCGGATGCGGAGGCGGCACCAGTCCGTCATCGAGCGGATCTAATCCCACTCCAACAATCACCACAATCACGCCGAACAGTAGCATTGCTGGCGGTGCGGCTTTCACGCTCACAATCAATGGGACGAATTTCGTCGCAGCTTCTATGGTTAACTTCGGCGGGTCGGCGCCCCCCACCACCTTCGTCAACTCCAAGCAATTGACTGCGGCCATCCCTGCTGCCAGCATCGCCTCAACCGGCACGCTGGCCGTGACAGTGATCAACCCCGCGCCCGGCGGTGGCACCTCCAATCCGCTAAGCTTCACCGTCGGCCCCAGCGGCGTCCCGACGATCAATGGTCTCTTTCCAAGCTGCGTTCCTGCAGGGGAACAGTTCGTTGATTCGGTAAATAATCAGTTGACCGTAAGTGGGGGTAATTTTGTGTCCAGTTCCGTCGTGCAATGGAACGGCACCGACCTGCCGACCACTCTTTATCCCAATAGCAACGGTGAGATTCTCACTGCTCAGGTTCCGGCGAGTGACATCGCCACCGCAGGGACAGCGGCGGTCGCAGTCTTCAATCCTCCACCCGGAGGTGGTAGCTCGAGTTCCTTGACGTTCACCATTACGACAGGAGCAGTCGATCCGCAGTCGGTCGCTGTGAACCCTGCCGGAAATTTCGCATATGTGGCGAGTCAGGGCTGCAGTGGTGGCGTTGGTGGCTACGTGTCCATGTACACGATCAACCCCACCACCGGTGCCCTGGCGTCCATCGGACCACCCGTGTCCACAAATGACGTAGGCACCGACTCCGTCACCATAGATCCTTTCGGCAAGTTCGCTTACGTAGCCAATGAGGGGCTGTATGACACTGATGGCAGCGTCTCGGCGTACAGCATCGATCCAACGACCGGGGCCCTAACGTCGACGTCAGGCGGGATAAGCGGAAACAGTCCGGAGTTTTGCTGTTTCACTGCGGTGGCGGTGCATCCATCTGACAAGTTCGCTTATGTGGCGAATGGAGACTCCTTTCCACGCAGCGTCTCGATGTACACCATCAACGGCGCTAACGGGGCCTTGAAGTACTTTGGGACCATCGCCGCAGAAGGCTTTCCGACCTCGGTGGTCGTGGATCCGTCTGGACAGTTCGTTTATGTGGCGGCGGAGACAGACTCCGGCACGCCGGGACCGGGCAGCGTGTCCATGTACGCGATCAACGCCACGACCGGGGCCTTAACCTCCCTTGGAACTATAGCCACAGGAACAATGATTGCAGAGTCAAGCTCTAACTCCATAGTCGTGGATCCGACCGGTGCGTTCGCCTATGTGACGAATTCCGGCTCGAACAACGTATCGATGTACAGCATCAATGCCACCACAGGGGTCTTGACGTCAGGCGGGTTGATAGCTGCAGGGACAACTCCTTTATCCGTGGCCGTGGATCCTACCGGCAAGTTCGCCTATGTAACGAATTTCGGCTCGAACGACGTTTCCATGTACACCATCAACGCGACCACAGGGGCCTTAACGTCCATTGGGACGATAGCCGCAGGATCGAATCCTACCTCGATCGCCATCCATCCGTCCGGCAAGTTCGCCTATGTGACGAATTCCGCCTCAAACGAGGTCTCCATTTACAGCATCGATGCGACCACCGGTGTCTTGACGCTCATAGGGACGATAGGCACATGAAGGGGCCGGCTCTAAAGCAAGCAAAAAACAGGGAAGAGGAGAGCACCATGATTTCCAAAGCGTTTCGCATCGCTCGAATGATTGTTCTTGCCAGCTTTGCGCTCAGTTCCGCTGCCTGGGCGGCGACTTGTTCCAACGCCTCTCTGAGTGGCACCTACGGGTTTCTGCACGACCTCACAGATAGCAACGGCACCCCTGCCACCGCCGCCGTGAGCCAGGTCACGTTTGACTCAACCACAGGCACGTTTACCGGAGAGACCACAGCATCCCATGACGGCGTGATTGCCACCGAGCCTCTCACCGGAACATACGCAGTCGCCTCGAACTGCACCGGCACGGGTAACCCCACGGGAGGCAGCCCCTTCTCCTTTGTGGTTACGTCAACAGGGTTTCTGGCCGTTCACCTTTTTTCGGAGGGATTCGCCGTGAAGCAGGGCTCCCCGACCTGCACCAATGCCGGAGTTACGGGTAGTTTTGGGTTTGAAACAACCGGCGTCTTCCTCGCAGGGGCATCCGCCATAGGACCGGTGTGGCTTTCATCGGTGAGTTGAAGTTAACGGTCAACCCTTCTGGAGAAGGAGTGATAAGCGGACACGTAGCGGCTAGCGAGGATGGCACGTTTTCTAACGTTCGCTGAGGAACCAGTCACAGGGTCTTACTCGGTCGATGCGAACTGCACGGGCACACTTACAATAACGCCGGAAGGCGAGTCCGCATTGAATTTCAGCTTCGTGATTGTCGATTGTGGGAAAGAAATGCTAGCCATTGAGACGGACGCGGACACGGTTGTAAGCGGTACTCTGCAGCGTTAGTTCCAGCAGGAAATGTCGCTGGGTGTAGTGTCTCCGATTCCGTCCGAGCTTCAAGTCATCTAGCCTACGGGATGACCTACAGCGCAACTGTCGGCCTTGCTACAAAGAGGCTTCGTTTGCGCCAATGTTTATGCGGGGCTGAGACGGCACTTCCGGCATTTTTGGGATATGGTGGATATCCTATCCCCGCAATGAGCGTAACCTTCTGACGGGCACGGATGATCTCGCCTTCCGTGCCCCGTCGTTCGTCACACGCCCGTCGTCTTTCGGTCCTTTCCTTGTTCTTGCAGTTCCTGCAAATTCAGCCAGAGTAACGGGCAAACCGGCAGTAATCCCTCCTGGACGAAGGAACGAAGACTGAGCGCCTGAGAATTTGCTGGTCAAGCGTCGGCAAAGCCAGGCTGGCCGCGGATTCAATCTGTCAACCATGTGTTTGCTCTGACACTTACGAACAAATGGGGTGCCGTCGGCGCCCGCCCAACCTGAAGCCACGCCACCGAAATTAGCCGTTTTCACCGTTCCACAAGGTATACCGGGCTGACCACCCCGAACCCGAATTTCCCGACCAATCGAATCATTCACTTGCGGCTGCTGCGACGAAACCCTTTTGGACCACCAGGGCTAAGCGCCAATTTCCGCTAGGTTCCCTTATCGGATTAGGTAAGGTTAGCCCGTGATTCGAGCGGAACCGTGAAGGGCATCTACTAACCAGCCATTTTTGCCATATCAGCGTGACAGTGCGTTAATCAGACGTGGGCGATCATGTAGGAAAGTGCGAGCCTCACCGAACGCAATGCAGATCAGCTTGCAGCAAACGCTTCTTCGAAGGGCTCGTTACTACCTCATGTTAGTGTCCCAGCAATTCCAGTAGTTCCGTAGTTTCGACCGTCATCGCCATTTTGAGAGTGGGCATATAGTCAGGATTCCAGGTGGACGAATGGAGCTGCGGCAGGTCTGTGGCAGACTGGGCAGCGGCAAATTTCCTTGGCTCAACCGCGCCGACCCAGAAATCGGCGGAGGGTATCCCGGCAAG
This sequence comes from Terriglobales bacterium, assembly GCA_050013295.1. GTDB lineage: Bacteria > Acidobacteriota > Terriglobia > Terriglobales > Acidobacteriaceae > Acidiflorens. Next base: position 3,546 of record JBEKFN010000213.1, on the reverse strand, counting down.
GTTGAATTCCGCGAAGTCTTCAAACACCATGGTTGGCTCAACTTCGACCACATTCGTTTGACCTAGAACACCTCGCAATGTGGCGACCAGGCGCTTGGTAAGCTCCGGATCGTTGTACGTGGCATTTGCGGCTGGGGTTACCTTTACCAGCGGCTCCTTGGTAGCGCCGCCGGCCATCGCTTCTCCTTTGGCCACGCGTTCGATGGATGCGAGGACGCGCTTGCGCACTTCTGGTTTGTACGTGCGCACGGTGAGTTGCAGCTTGACCTCGCCCGGGATGATGCTGTTCTTGGTTCCACCGTGGATCGTGCCGACGGTAATGACGACGGGATCGAACGGATTATTCTCGCGCGAAACAATGGTTTGCAGGGCGAGGACCGTGCGGGCAGCGATCACCACGGGATCGATCGTGTTCTGAGGCCGTCCTCCGTGGCCGCCCCGCCCAAAAATGGTGATGTCGACAGAGTCAGCGGCGGCCAGCGCATACCCCGGAGTGAAACCCACCTGTCCGACTGGCTGGATGGCACTATCGTGAACGGCCAAGGCGAAATCAGGTTTCGGGAAGCGCGTAAACAAGCCGTCCTTAATCATGGCGGGGGCTCCTTCGCCTGTCTCTTCGGCCGGTTGACCGATGAGAATCAAAGTGCCGTGCCACCGATCCCGGTTGGTTGCCATCAGCTTCGCGGTGCCGATCCAACTGGACATGTGAATGTCATGGCCGCAGGCATGCATCACCGGAATCGACGTTCCAGAATCGCTTTTAACGACGACATGACTGGCATATGGCACCCCCGTTTCTTCTGCGATCGGCAGGGCGTCCATGTCAGTCCGCAAGAGGACCGTAGGACCCTTCCCGTTTCGCAGCACAGCCACAATGCCGGTGCCGCCCACGCCCGTCGTCACTTCGTATCCCAGCGCTTTGACGCGCTCCGCCAGTTTGGCTGCTGTTTGTTGCTCATGCATGGCAAGCTCGGGATTTTTATGGAGATCGAAGTAGAGGGATTCCACCTCGGGATCCACCGCGTTTATTTCCTCGGCAGATGGAGTCGTCCACGATACGGGCTTCGTCTGCGAGGCGGCGCTAGTAGCTAGGAGCACACAACCAGAAAGTATGGCCAGAATTGAGTAGTTCATCAAAGTACCCCCCCGTGCTGAGGAATGCTACTCGCCTTGTCCCCAAGCGTAAAGCCCTTTGTGCAAGAAGCTCATTCGAGCGTCGGTAAATCGAGGCGATTCTTCTTTGGCTTGGCTTACCAGAAAGATGATTACTCGATCGGGAAATAGGCGTCTTGAAGTGAGGGGGCGAGATTACTGGCCGGTTTGTCGGCAAACCTTACCTTACCGGATTGGGGAAGGTCTGCCCGTGATCCGACTACAGTGCCTGTCCAATCGTCCACTCTCTGTGATCCTGAAGAGGGAAACACGGGCAGCAGAGTCATCCCGACGAATGCTAGTCGCGGTCCCGCTTGACGACGCGGCCCGGTTTCGCGCCCGTGTGCTCGCCGTTGTGCACCACCTCGACGCCGTTGACGAAAACCTCGGAGAGGCCAGTAGCCGTTTGCCGCGGCTTCTGAAAGGTAGCGTGGTCTTGGATGGTGTTCGGATCGAAGACGGCGATGTCCGCAAAATATCCTGGCCGCAGCAGTCCGCGTTGGGTGATTCCGAGATTGGATGCCGGCAGCGAGGTCATCTTGCGGACTGCTTCTGCCACTGTCATGAGCTTCTCGTCGCGGACGTAACGGGCATAGACGCGGGCAAAGTTGCCGAAGGTGCGAGGATGCGCGCTGAATTTAAGGAAGACGCCATCCACGCCTTCGGGGTCGGCGTCCGCGCCAAAACTCACCCAAGGCAGTACGATCTGCTTGCGGATATTGTCCTCGCTCATCAGGAAATAAACGGTCCCTACGCGGGAATCGTCCTCGATCACCAGATCCATCGCGGTATCTTCGGGCGACGACTGCCGCATGGCCGCGACTTCCGCGAGAGTCTTACCGGTCAACGGCTTGAGCTTCTCGCTCTTGAACTCGACAAAAAGTACGTTGCTGGGCGATCCCGCTGCACGAAGCAGGTTGTCGTACTTGCCGCTCGCCAACATCTCCTGCTTCACCCGCTTCCGGATGGCGGGATTTTGCAGCCGCTTGCGCCACGCCTCAAGACCGCCCTCCTGCACCCACGGCGGCATGGCCGCATCCAGGCCCGTTGCGCCGGCGGGATACGTGTACATGTCCGCAGTGATCGCAAGGCCTTCGGCGCGGGCTGCTTCGACTTTCTGAATTACTTCCGGCAGATTTTTCCAGTTCTTCTCGCCTGCGACTTTCAAGTGGTAAATTTCCGCCGGAACTCCTGCTTTGCGGGCGATCGTGATCAATTCATCGATCGCCTCCATCTCATGATCGCTTTCGTTGCGGATGTGCGAAATGTAGATGCCTTTATATTTGGCCGCGACCTGGGCGAGCGCGATCAGTTCGTCCATCTTCGCATAGTTGCCAGGCTGGTAAATCAAAGCCGAGGCCACGCCGAGCGCGCCCTCCTGCATTGCCTTGGCAGTCAGTTCACGCATTTGGTCGAGTTCGGCGGGCGTGGGCGCGCGGTTGGCCCGGCCGAGCACGTTGATACGTGGCGTAGCGGCGCCAATAAAGGAAGCGACATTAGGCGAGACGCCGTGCTTCACGAGCGTTTCGAGCCCCTCGTTGAGCGTGTGCCAGGGGAGGTCGTACTTGATGTTGCTCTGCTGGCGCAGCACCTCGGCGCGCATGTCGTCCGTAAGAGGGCCCATGGACTCGCCCTCGCCGAAGATCTCTAGCGTGACGCCCTGGAGCAGATCGCTGAGGCCGCGCCCGTCGGCAAAAAGCCCATCCGGCGCGGACATAAGGTTAATGAAGCCCGGCGCGATGACCTGGCCATGAACATCGATATCGATGCGCCCGCGGTCTCCGGAGACATCGCCCGTTCGGGCGATCTTGTCGCCGTTAATGGCGACACCTCCGGCGGTGCAGGGCGAGCCCGTGCCGTCGCAGATCAGACCGTTCCTCAAGACCACGTCGAAGTCCGGCTGGCGGGTACATGAAATGAGCGTAAGCGAAACAGCAAGCAGAAGAAGGATGCGGCGCATAGTTAGGAATTTAGGACTCGGAATCGAAATTCAGCCGGACTATAGACCTTGGGGCGGGATTTTGGCAAGCGTCAGCAGGCTTAGGCGATCACGCTCGCCCGCGAGATTCCTGTTTTTTCGCGACTTGCATTAACCTCATTTTCGTCTAAGCGCGACTGGCGCAGTTTCTCCTTCCGTTTGGTGAAGTATCGTCCTCGTTGACTTCGCCTTCCCAGCACACCTAATATTGCACCCTGAGTTCTGCGCCACCCATGATCGGCCAAACCATTTCGCGCTACCGCATTGTCGAGAAACTGGGTGGCGGCGGTATGGGCGTCGTTTACAAGGCCGAGGACACCGAGCTAGGTCGTTTCGTTGCGCTCAAGTTCCTGCCCGATGACGTTTCCCGAGACCCGCAGGCATTGGAACGTTTCCGACGCGAAGCTCGTGCGGCC
>JBEKFN010000212.1:0-7438 GCA_050013295.1 Terriglobales bacterium | reverse complement strand
CCTGTAGAATCAAAGACCGGGCCTGATTTTTCCCCCTAACTCCATGATTCCACGAGGCAGGGGGGGAGGGGGGTGCCAGTACCAACTGGTAAACAGGCCAGAAAGGAGAAAGAGACAGACGTTCCGGACTAATGCGGTTCTCGATCGCCCGATCCGCTAGACCCGTAGCTCCACCACCGTGGCTCCGCCGCCGCCCTCGTTGATGGGCGGTTCAGTAACCGACTCCACGTGTGGATGCTTCTTTAGATACTGGCGCAGGGCTTTGCGCAGGATGCCCATGCCGCTGCCGTGGACGATGCGCACCCGCGTCATGCCGGCCAGAAACGCGCGGTCCACGAATTTCTCGACTTCGCTGGTGGCTTCGTCCACGGTGCGGCCGATGACGTTGATTTCGGTGGGCATGTTGCCGCCGCTGATTTCGCTTTGCAGCGAGACGCTGATCCCGCGGGCGCGCGCCGCCTCGACGGGCGAGTCGGAGACGCGCATTTGAACTTCGGCGATATCTTCCCGGGCGATGCGCATTTTCATCGAGCCGATCTCGACATCGAAGTGATTGTCGCCGATTTTCTTTTTGACGACGGCGGCGCGGCCCATAGATTTGAGCTTCACCGTGTCGCCTTCGGAGACGTGCTTCACCAGGCTGGGCTGTGCGTTCGGGTCGCCGCGATCGGCGCCGGTCGCGTGCGCGACTACGGTGGCATCGAACTGCTCGCGAAATTCGCGGCGCATTTTGGCGATGCGACGCTCGGCGTCTTTCGATAATTTCTGCGCGGCGGCGCGGTCCTGCACGGCGTTCACCGTCTCGCGCGCGTGGTACTCGAAGTCGCGGAACAGAGCTTCGAGCTTCGTCTCCATCTCGCGAATCTTGGCCTGCTGTTCTTTGCGGCCCTCGGCGGCGAGTTGCGCCTTCTCGCGGTCGAGCGCCTCCTCGCGGGCTTTCATGCGAGCACGCTCTTGTTCGAGATCGCGAAGGTCGGCGTGCAGACGATCGAGGAAGCGCGCCACATCTTGTGTCTGCGAACCGAGGCGCGAGCGCGCCGAAGCGATGATTGCCGGATTCAGTCCGAGCCGTTGCGCGATGTTGATTCCGGCGGATGCTCCGGGGACGCCGATCTTCAGTTCGTAGGTCGGTTGCAGCGTGGTTTCGTCGAAGCCGACCGAGGCGTTGGTCACTCCGGGCGTATTCGCGCCATAAACTTTGAGCGAAGTGTGGTGCGTCGCAATCGCGATCATGCACCCGGCTTTACGAAAATGCTCGGCGATCGCCACCGCCAGCGCCGCGCCTTCCTCGGGATCGGTAGCAGAACCGAGTTCGTCGAGCAGCACCAGCGAATTCGCAGTCGCAGTGCGAGAGATGAAATCGATGTTCGTGACATGCGCCGAAAACGTCGAGAGATTCTGCTCGATCGATTGATAGTCGCCGATGTCGGCCAGAACGGAGTCAAAAACCGGCATGTCGGCGCGATCTGCGGGAACGGGAATGCCCGATTGCGCCATCAGAGCGAGCAGGCCAAGCGTTTTCAGGGAGACGGTCTTGCCGCCGGTGTTGGGGCCGGTGATCACCAACTGGCGGTGGTCACCTTCCAGCTCAATGGTGATGGGGACAATCTCTGCGTTCTTCAGTTTTAGATTGCGCTCCAGGAGCGGATGCCTTGCGCGGTGGAGGATGAGCCGGGCTTCGCTCGGCTGGGACGGACGAATGCGTCCGTCCCCACGTGAGTCTTGCCGATCCTCAGACAACGTCACTGCTACGCAGTTGTAGTCTTCGGCGAAGCGGGCTTTGGCGAACTGCAGTTCAAGTTCGGCGAGGATCTCAGCGGCGGCTAGAATGGCGTCGGCGTTTTCGCCGATTTGGCGCGTCATCTCCAGCAGGACGCGATGAACCTCGGCCAGTTCTTCATCCAGCAGGCGCACCAGTTCGTTGTTCTGCTCGATGGTTTCTAGGGGCTCGACAAACACGGTCTGTCCGCTGGAACTGGTGCCGTGTACTACGCCCTGCACCCGGCGTTTCTGCTCGACTTTCACCGGGATCACGAAGCGCTCGCCTCGGATGGTGATCAATTCGTCCTGCACGGTGCCGCCTTCGGCGAGTTTCCGCAGGTAGCCGCGCAGCGATTCCTGAATCTGGCGCTTCTGCTTTTCGATCTCGCGGCGAACGCGGCTGAGTTCGGGAGAAGCGCGATCGTCGAGCGTGCCGTCGGGCAGGATCTTGTTGCGGAACGAACGCAGGAAAACGGTGAAATCCTCGATGCCGGCGGAAAGCGCGACCACGGCCGTCCACTCGGAGCGCATCGCGGCCGGAGGTTGACGCACGATTTCGAGCCACTCGGCTGCGCGGTCGGCGACCAGGACAACGTCGCGGATCTCGCTGGTTTCAAGAGCGGCTCCGGCGATACGCGATTTCTCGATCAGCTTTCGGACTTCGGGCAGCCCGGCGAACTCGAACCGTCCGCCCACGCGGCGATACTCGCGGATTTCCGTGGTGAGCTGGTGCTGGGTTTCAAGCCATGCATGGTCGAGCGAAGGCCGAAGTTCGGCGATGCGGCGCTGGCCCAATGGTGAAGAGGCGTAGCCGGCCAGCAGCCCGAGGAGCGTCTCGAACTCGAGCAACCGCGAACTCGTGTGGGTCACGGGATGGGGCACGAGATTGGGAGCAAAGGACATGCGCTTCGATGTTACAACGCAGCGCGGATTTCCGTGGGCATTCGGGCCTGGCTGCGGTGTAGAATCGACTCCGCCGGTTCACTGTGACTGACTTCCGGCGGACGGCCCCGTAGCTCAACTGGATAGAGCATCAGCCTTCGGAGCTGAGGGTTGGGGGTTCGACTCCCTCCGGGGTCGCCATTTCGAAACCGGTTTGCCATGCCCACTCCGGCAGACGTTCCTCTAAACGAACGCCCCAGATCATCTCCCGCACCTGAACTATGGTTACTTGCCCGGCCTCCCTGTTTCGCGGTGCAATAGCATTTGCGGGGGGCGAATTATGGGACGTGTTCTTGGCTTTGTGGGCACGATCGTCACCATGGCGATCGCTATGTACATCTACTCTCTGCAGGTCAAGACCCTGACTCCGAGCGGGGGGAGCGGCAATCCTGAAGAATTTGCCACCATCACGGGCGTGAAGAACGATCTGATCGGCATCGCCAACGCCGAGCGCGGTTGCCTGGCGACACAAGGGAAGTATGCTTCGCTTGATGAGCTGAGATCAGGCAACTACATCAGCATCAAGGGCGAGCGCCCTCCGTACATTTACGATGTCGAAACCACTTCCAGCAGCTTTCGTGCGACTGCCACTCGCACCACGAAAGGCGCTCCGGCACAGCTCTGGATTACCGAAACCATGGAAGTTCAAGCTTCGGACTGAAATTCGTTTTCGCACGTAATCCAGAAGGCGGCTGCGCGGGTTATGGTTTTTTCCAGTCAGTCAAGGACATTAGTTCGTCCATGATTTCCTGCAATCTTTGGAGCCGCCGTTCCTGATCGGAAGCTCCGATCGTCTTTTTGCCACCTTGCAGGTACAGGCGGTTCGCTGCACTGATTTCCGCGATTTCTTCTCGTAACTTTCCAACGCGCTCTTTGACGGACTGCGGCATAAGGATAAGCTAGGAGAGCATTTTACAACTTTTTTGGGACGCTGTTGACAGATCCCCCAAAGCTCCAAGTGCAAGGAGCTTCCCCTTCAGCGTGACCGCCAACGACTAACGACCAATGACTAACGACCACGGCCAAGAAAGCGCCAGCCCAACGGGTGCTATCATTATCAGGCTCACCTTCTGTTCCCAGCGGATGAGCCGAGTACCCGCCGAAATTCGATGCGCATTCGACGCCGCCTCCTCATTCCCCTGACCGTTTTGCTGATTGTGGCCGCCGTAGCGTCGATCGTGGTCCTGCGCATGCACGCTCCCCCGGAAGCGGCCCGCCTGCTCCCGGGCGCCGACGGTTTCCTCTACATCAATCTGAAGTGGATTCGGACATTCAACGCCACCGGCCAACTGCCGCCGGTTTCCCGTGAGCCCGAATACCAGAAGTTTGTCGAGGAGACAGGCTTTCAGTTCGAGCGCGACCTCGACCAAGCCGCCTTCGCCGTCCACTATCCGCGGAGTTGGGGGAACGGGATCGCCGGATCGGCTTCAGAACCGCGCTTCTCTGAGGTTTTCGTCGGCAGGATCGATTCCGGCCGGCTGACGGCCTACCTCAAGAAGCTGTCTTCTTCCATCGACGACTATCGCGGTTTTGAGATCTACAACATCCCCCTCGAAGGCCGCACCGTTCGCGTCGTCATTCTTTCGTATGACAGCGTCGCGGTTTCGAACCATCCGAACCCCGACGTGATTCGCGGCATGCTCGACCGCTCCCGCAAACTGGCCTCGCCATTTGGCGGACCCTGGTTGCTGCGCAAGTTCTACCGGAAAGTTCCTCTGGCCAGCCTGTGTTTTGCGATTCTGCGCGTGCAACCCGCCGAAATGAGTTCTCTGGGCGGACTGGGCAGCTGGGGCCTCCTGTTTCCGAAGCCAGCGGTCGCGGTGATTTCTGCGCGATATCTCCGCGCTCTCCACCTGCGGGCCGAAGCGTTCACCGACAGTGAGAAAGACGCGCAGGCGATCACCGAGAAAACCGCCGCCTTTCTCAGCATCTTTCACGCCGCCGAAAGCAGCGTCGGTACACAGGGTACGGATGCGGATGTAAAGACATTCTTCGACAGCCTTAAAGTCGAACAGTCCGGAGATCGCGCCATTCTCACCGCCACCGTCCCGCCCGGCTTCATCTTGAAGGTTCTGAAGGAAGGTCCGTCCACGACCGTGACGCCGCCCAAGGAGCCGCCCACCCCGAATCGGCCATAGACGCCCGTGTCGCGATAACGACAATCGAATAGCCTCGTCCAATACAAAGTGGAATGGTTGTAACAATTCCACCGTCCGCAGCATCTGCATCTGGTGGTTAGTCGGTGAAGCTCTGGTTCCGTATCAGGGCATCGGTTTAGCGATGCCGCAGTGCATTGGGATTAACCGCCCCTTCAGGGGCAGGGATCGTGTCGACTTCTCCTCGGCTCGCTACAATAGTTAGATATGACGAGTTTGCCATTACCGCTCGCCGCCTTCGTCGCAGGACTGATCTCGTTCTTGTCGCCCTGCGTGCTTCCGCTCGTCCCCGGGTACGTTTCCCTGATCTCGGGAGTAGGCGTCGAGCAGTTGAAGCTGCAAGAAGGGCAGCTCTTCCGCAAGGTAATGCTCAATTCCGCCGCGTTCATCATCGGCTTCAGCCTCGTCTTCATCACCTTGGGCGCGATCTCGACCGAAGTCGGCCAGATCCTCGCACAGTACAAATCGCTGCTCGCCCGCATCGCCGGAGTGGTCATCATTCTCTTCGGTCTTCACCTGACCGGCATCTTGCAGATCAAGGCTCTGTTGGCCGACACTCGACTGCATGGCCTCAAAGGCAGTTCTTCCGCCTGGGGCGCGTTTGTCATTGGATTTGCTTTCGCTTTTGGATGGACGCCGTGCGTCGGTCCGATTCTCGCGGTTGTGCTCGGCTTCGCCGCCGCTCAGGACACCGTCTGGAAAGGCATCTTTCTTCTGGCCATCTACTCCGCCGGATTGGCTGTGCCGTTCCTGCTGACTTCGCTTGGCATCGAGCGTTTTCTAAAGTTCTACAACCGCTTCAAATTCCACATGCACGCCGTGGAAGTAGCGAGCGGAGGCTTGCTGATCGCATTGGGCATCCTGCTGGTGATGGGCCGTTTCGCGCTCATCTCGGGCTATTTCTCGTTCTTGAATCGCTTCGCCCTGTAACTGGGTGCGCGAGCAACACCCATAACGAATTGTCATCCCGAGCGAAGCGAAGGATCTGCAGTTCGCCGCAAAATGCAGATCCTTCGCTTCGCTCGGGATGACAAACTCTTGATAGTGACAGATAGTTTTGAAGGGGCGCGGCTTCAGCCGCGCCGTAAGTCGCAAAATCAATGGCGGCTCTAGCCGCCGAGGTTACCAGTGAAAAGAAATCCTCTGATTCTGTTCTTCATCGCCGCCATTGTCGCAGCGATGTTATTCGCCGGCATTCGCATCGCTCGTAACAACCGCGCGAACGGCCGCGCCAAGGGACAACTCATCGGCAATGTGGCTCCTGACTTCGAACTACAAACGCTCGATGGCAAGAACCTCAAGCTCTCCGACTTTCGCGGCAAAGCCGTTTTGCTCAATTTCTGGGCGACCTATTGCGGCCCGTGCAAGATCGAGATGCCGTGGTTTGTCGAGTTGCAAAAAGAATACGGCCCGCAAGGATTCCAGATCGTCGGCGTAGCCAATGACGACGCCAGCACCGCAGACATCGCTAAATTCGCCAAGGAAATGGGCATCAATTACCCCATCCTGATCGGCAAAGACTCCGTCAGCGATAGCTACAAAGTTAGTGTTCTGCCGACCACGTTTTTCCTGGACCGCGACGGCAAGCTCATCGCCCGCGAATTCGGCTTGCAGAGCCGCAGCGTGTTCGTGGACCACATCAAGAAGGCCATGAGCCAGGGCCAGGCCGTACAGGCTCATAAGTAACTACGACCCCCCCTGCGCGTGGAGTACTCTGGAGGTGCGTTCGTATCAGGGCATCGCTTTAGCGATGCCGTAAGCGCCAAAATCAAACGCCCCTTTAGGGGCTGGACGTCGGCGTCCGACTCCAAGAGCGGGGGCAGCCCAATGAAGATTCTTCTGGCGAGCGCGCTTCTCCTGTTCGCCGCGTGGGCTTGGGCACAGGACGATCTCGGCCCGCAAGGTCCCGCCGTAAAGATGGCGCCCGCTCCGGTCGTGACCGCCGTGCAAGGCAAACCCGCCACCGTCCCGCTTCAGTTCCGCGTCGCTAGCGGATACCACATCAATTCCAACCAGCCGAAGTCGGAGTTCCTGATCCCGACCGTGCTCAAGGTCGAAGCCACCACCGACATTGTCATCGGCAAAACCACCTACCCTGAAGGCCAGGATATGAGCTTCGCCTTCGCTCCCGAAGAAAAACTCAATGTCTACACCGGAGATTTCAAAGTGGATGTGCTGGTGCGTCCCCTACACTCCGTGCAACCCGGCAAATACGTCGTCCGCGGAACTCTAAAATACCAGGCCTGCGATAACGCAGCCTGCTATCCGCCCAAACAGCTACCGGTCAGCTTTGAGGTGAAGATCGCAAAGGCTCCCCCAGCACCAGTCAAGAACCCCGCCCAAAGTCCGCACGCGCGCTAACTCGCGTAGGGACGGCCGCCCCCGGCCGTCCAGGCCGAGCGAAGCTCGGCAGCCGCCTTAGGGGCTTGGGCATCTGCTTGAACTCATCTGGCAGGAGGGCCAACTCGGCGCGGAATGCGAAGAACGAATCCAGTAGGACCGGCGTCGCCGGCGCCGAACACCAGCGATGCTCCGGCGGTTTCGAGCACACGCCTGGCGATCGCCAGCTTCACCCTGCG
>JBEKFN010000211.1:0-7472 GCA_050013295.1 Terriglobales bacterium | reverse complement strand
CGCATTCATGACGCGTTATGCAACCATTGTCGCCACCGGGAGATACGTACCTGAGATAGAAGTGACTAATGACATGCTGCGCGAGCGGTTCAAACATATCCCGGATTTCGTGGATAAGATGGAGGCCAGCAGCGGCATCAAGACGCGCTGGCATGCCCCTGAAAGCTGGGCTACCAGCGATGTCGCTCTGCCCGCAGCCAAGCTAGCACTGGAGCGAGCCGGCAAGAAACCCGAAGATCTCGATCTGATCATCCTCGGCACCGATTCGCCGGATTACATAACTCCTGCTACTTCGGTCGTACTGCAGTATAAGCTGGGCGCAAAAAATGCCGGAACGTTCGATGTCGGTTGCGCCTGCGCTTCGTTTCCAACCGGTCTTTCCGCGGCTGCGGGAATCATCGCCGCCAACCCAGGCATCAAGACGGTGCTCGTCGTCGGCGTCTATCTCATGCACAAACTTACGGCGGCTGCCGATCCCATGGTCTTCTTCTATGGTGATGGCGCCGGCGCGGCAGTGCTCGAACCTGCCGGTTCGCCGGGTTTTATTACTTCGACCTTTCGCGCCGACGGCTCCTATCACGACTATTGGGGAATCTATTCCGGAGGCACGTTCGAACCGGCGACTGAAGACTCCGTTAAGGCCGGGCGCACCGCGTGCACGATCAAGAACCGCTATCCTCCGGAATTGAACGAGGAAACGTGGCCGATCATCGTACAACGACTCGCAAAGGACGGTGGCTTCAATCTGCGCGACGTCGATTGCTTCATCTTTACCCAAGTGCGGAAACCCACGATTGAACGCGTGATGGACCGTCTCGGTGTCCCCGCGGAACGTGCGCATACGATCATGGAACAGTATGGCTACACTGGCTCCGCCTGCGTCGCCATGGCACTCGACCACGCGATCGAGCAGGGCAAGGTGAAGTCCGGTAACCTGGTCGTGATGGTCGGCTCCGGGGTCGGCTACAACCAGGCGGGCTGCGCGTTTCGTATGCCGTAGGCGGCTTTCGGACTTGATTTCCGACCAAGCCGGCCGAGAGGAGCGGAATGGGCCTGGCAATCAAAATTGTGCTGCTGGTGGTTTTCGCCGCAGTTACTGCTCTGATTGTCTTCTTCATTCTTTTCTTCTCGCGGCCCGTCGCCACGATGTTCTGGCTGCGGAGGAGCGCCCTTCGCCGAGCCGGTCTTCGGAAAACGAAGCTCACGACCACGGTGGGAGAACAGATCGTGTGGCATGGCGGCAACGGTCCTTGGCTGGTCTTGCTTCATGGCGCAGGCGATCAAGCGGGAACATGGAACAAAGTGGCGCCCGAGCTGAAGCGCCACTTTCAACTGCTGATCCCGGACCTTGCAGGCCATGGCGAGAGCGACCCGGCTGCGGGTGTGCTGAGTCTGCGAACGCTGCTCGCCGCACTGGAGCAGGTGCTCGATGCAATTCCATGGCGAGACGCACCGCTGGTGTTGGTAGGCAATTCGCTCGGAGCCTGGATGGCGATGCTGTATACGCAGAAATGTCCGCAGCGGGTGACGCGGGTTATCCTCATCGATGGCGGCCCCATCAAGAGCGCATCTGAGATTGGCATCATGCCAAAGGACCGAGAAGAGGCTCGGCGCGCGCTCGACGCCGTGTTGGATCCTTCCACGCCTCGTCGGCCGAATTTCGTCCTCGACGATCTAGTCCGCGTCTCAAACACAGGTCCGATTTCGCGGCTGCTGGCTGCCGGTGAAGAAGATATGTCGAAATACCTGCTCGATGACAAACTGGCGAGTTTCCAGCTGCCGGTCGATCTCATCTGGGGCGCCTCCGATCGCCTCGTCCCGCTGGACTATGCGAAGAAGCTGCAATCGCAGCTTCCGCATTGCACGCTCACGGTCATTGAGCGTTGCGGCCATGGACCTCAGCTCGAGCGTCCCCGAGAATTGACGCAAGTTTTGTTGCAGATTATGGCGTCAGATTCGTCCCGCGCATCCGCCACCGCACCATCTGTTTCCACACAGTCTGGGGAGAACCAGTGATCACCGGCGATATTCTCGGAGAGCGCGCCCGTCTTAGTCCCGACGCGGTCGCTTTGATCCACGTTCCCACGCGTCGGCAGTTCACTTATGCGGAACTAGATCGCCGGGCATTGCAGTGCGCGCGCGTCTGGACGGATCTTTGTTCTCTCGTCCCAGGAGATCGCGTCTGCATCCTTTCCGAAAATCGAGTTGAATATGTCGATGCTTTCTGGGCAGCGGGTAAGTCGGGCATCATCCTCGTCCCTCTCGGGACACGCAGCACGGCTCACGAACTGCACCAGATACTCGCGGACTGCGGATCGCGCTGCCTCATGTACTCCGCACGGTACGAGAAACTCGCGAAAGAGCTCCAACAACTCGTGGTCTTCGAACACTTAATAAGTCTTGATGCGGACGACAGTGCCCGAAAGGCGCTGAGTTATGCCAAAGCTATAGATCGGGTTCGTCCAGATGCGCTCGCAACGAGACTCCAGCCCGAGGATATTTTCTGCTTACTCTATACCAGCGGCACCACTGGACGCCCGAAGGGTGTAATGATTCCACACCGGCAGATTGCATGGAACGCCTATAATACGGTTGTCTCCTGGCAATTGCGGCAGAGTGACCGGGTTCAGATTTACACGCCCATGTACCACGCCGGCGGCCTGACCGTATTCATGACCCCGCTGTTCGCCATCGGGGGCAGCATCGTTTTGCATGACGGCTTCGACGCCGCTGAAGTGTTACGAGCTCTCCGGGACTACGAGTGCACGCTTCTTTTCGGCGTGCCGACGATCTTCAAAATGCTTCTCGATTCGCCAGAATTCGCAACGCTCGATTGCAGCCATCTGCGCTGGTGTGCCAGCGGAGGCGCTCCGCTGCCGTTACAACTTCTCCGTGCCTACCAGGAGCGCGGACTGGTTTTTCGCCAAGGCTACGGGCTGACCGAGGTCGGCGTGAACTGTTTTGCCATGAGCGACGAGGACTCCCTGCGCAAGTCTGGTTCTGTTGGTAAGCCGATGATGTTTACGGAGGCGAAGCTCCTTGGTCTCCAGGGTAGCGATCCCGAGGGTAATCAGGTCGCAACCCATGAGGTTGGCGAACTTGAGGTTGGTGAACTTGAGGTCGGCGAGCTGTGCCTGCGAGGACCACACGTCTGCCGGGGCTATTGGAACAATCCAGCCGCCACCGCCCAGGTGCTCGATGCAGAAGGATGGTTCCACACCGGCGACCTGGCGCGGTGTGATAAAGATGGATTCTTCTACATCGCAGGCCGCTCCAAAGATATGATTATCAGCGGCGGCGTCAACATCTATCCGGCGGAGATCGAAAAAGAATTGCTCGATCATCCGGCCGTTGCCGAAGTTTCCGTCATGGGGACGACCGACGAGAAGTGGGGCGAGGTCCCAGTCGCCTTCGTTGCGCTGAAATCGGGCGCGAGCGCCAGCGACCTTGAACTCATCGAGTTCCTTCGTCCCAGAATCAATAAGATCAAACTGCCGCGTCAAGTCATCTTTATAGGAGCATTGCCCCGCAACGCCTATGGTAAGGTCCTGAAACTCGAACTCCAGGATCGGTTGAACAAGGATCGGTTGCAGAACGATCGGTTGCAGAATCCCAAGTCTGACCTCGCCAGCGGAAGCAATACTGCCACGCCGGAGCGGAAGTCATTTTAAGGAGGAGTCTATGAAGCGCATTTACATCGCCGCCTATCATCAATCGAAATTTGGAAAGCTCATGGGCATGTCTGTGCCCGAGATTCTTCAACGCGCCGTTACAGAGACCTGTGCGGAAATCAAAGTGGAACCCTCCACCATCGATGTAGGCTCCGTGGGCGCCACTTGCAATATATCTCTCAACCAGCAAGGACTGCTCGCAGGCCTCGTGGCCGAGGTTCCAGGACTCGCCGGTAAGCCGATCGAGTCGGTCGAAAATGCGTGCGCCTCCGGTGGCCAGGCCATCCTGTCCGTCATCCAGAAACTGCAAATCGGATGGGGCGATATTGGGATTGCGATCGGCTACGAAAAAATGCGCGACGCCGAAGGCAAGATGGATGGAAAGCTCATCGGCCAAGCCCTAGGGTATTTTTCGCATCCCGACGAGCGTGAAGGCAAGGTATACATCTTCCCCCACCTCTTTGCCGAGGTGATGGAGTGCTATCTCAAAGTGCACCGCATTCCGGAAGAACACCTGGCGCAGATCGCGGTCATAGAGTACGCGAATGCCCATCACAACGAGTACGCGCAGATGCGCAAGGTCGAACTAACGGTCGAACAGGCGATGCAGATCGGTGGCATCAATCGCTACATTGTCGAAGGCCTCCCGCTCAAGACCTACGATTGTTCGCAGATCACCGACGGCTATGCCGCGCTCATCCTCGCGACTGAGGAAGGACTGGCAAAGCTCAGCGTGAACAAACAAGACTGTGTCGAAATTGCCGGGTACGCGCAGGCCACCGACCCTCTCAAAAAGTCCGGCCGCGATGTGCTTCGTCCCGCGGGTGCGATCAAAGCCATGCAAAGCGCTTATAAGATGGCGGGGGTCAAGCCGGACGATGTAAAAGTCGCCGAGATCCACGATTGTTTCACGGTCATGGGAGCGCTCGGCACGGAGGTCTTAGGAAAAGCCGAGTACGGCAAAGGCGCACAGTATTGGGTCGACGGAAAAGCCGCGGTCAATGGCGAATGTGGCATTAATACCTCGGGCGGTCTCATTGCGAAAGGCCATCCCATTGGCGCAACCGGTGTCGCCATGCTCGGATGGTGCGCTTGGCAATTGCTCGGTAAGGTCCCACAACCGTTGCAGGTGAAGGGTGCCAAGGTTGCTGCCACGTTCAATATAGGCGGCCCCATCTGCGCCTCAGTGTGCACGGTATTGAAATCCTAGCAGGCTGCGAAGTCGGTTTTGCCCTTGATTTTGGGTGGCGCAGCGGTTCACCGCTGCGATAAGGGGGGCTTGTTTTCAGAATCGGCGTCGGCCCCGCGAAAACCGTCCCCAGCCTCCTCATGAGCGCAGAAACTCCAAAGTCAACGCCCACGCCTGCCGCGCCGAGCGCGGCTCATACGATGCACGTTCGTCACAGAAGAATCCATGGTCGCCATGGGAGAACTCGACATTCACATAAATCTTCTGCTGCCCGCTCAAGGCATCGGTCACCGCTTTCCGGTGCGCGGGCGTAATGTGCTTGTCCAATCCACCCCAGATGAGCAATGAGGGTGCCTGCACCTTCGACGCCCGGTCCAGCAATCCGGGAGCGATTCCTCCTCCGTAAAAAGATACCGCGGCGCGCAGCGGAACCACACTGTTGGCAAGAAATGAAACGCGGCCACCCATGCAGAATCCCACACTCGAAATCTCGTTCGGTTTCACTTGCGCATTCGAACGCAGCCACTCATGGCCCGACCGTATGTCCATCTCCGCCGTCTCGGTTGTCACGGCTTGGTAGTGCGGCATCATCGCGGCAAAGTCGGTATAGCTGCCCTCAAAACCCGGCGGCGCCGTGCGATGAAACAGCTCCGGAGCAAGCACCAAATATCCCTCCGCCGCCAACCGCTCGCTCACATTGCGGATGTGCCGGTTAACGCCAAATGCTTCCTGGAACAGGAGTATCCCCGGATGCGGGCCGCCGTGCTCCGGACGAGCCACATAAGCTGCCATCCGGGTTCCGTCCGCAACGGCCAGTTCCACCTTCTCCTTCGTGATCGCTGCTTGACTCATACCGCCTCTATTTTGGCTGAGATTCTTTTTTGACCTCGAGATCGGGAAGGATTGTACACCCGCTTTGCCGCAAGCAAGGTGTAGCTCCTGCATCGCTGCGGGTCCCGCACCGTGTGATAGTGCCGCGATCCAAGCTCCCTGTGGCATAATCGCCCTCGGTGTCCACCGCAAACAAATCCGCGCTGTTTCAGAAGCTGCCTTCGACGGACGAACTTCTCCGCCAGCCCAACATACAGGCGTTGGTCGAACGTGAGGGTCATTCCGCCGTCGCCGAAAGTATCCGCGTCGTGCTCGCGAACCTTCGCCAGGAAATCGCCAGCGGTCGAATCGCTGACGGTCAAATCCCAGGCGCCCAGTTAAAAGAGAAATCGCTGGATCTCGCGCTCGACGGCCTGTGCGCAGCAGTCGAACGCCAACTCCGCCAGTCGCTGAGTTATTCGTTGCGCCCGCTCGTCAACGCCACCGGAGTGATCCTGCACACCAATCTCGGACGCGCGCCGCTGGCTCCGAGTGCGCTCGATCACATCCGCGCCACGGCGAGCGCCTATTCTAATCTCGAATTCGACCTCGCAACCGGCGAGCGCGGGAAGCGCGACGTCCATGTGGACCGCCTGTTCCACAAGCTCCTCGGCGACGCCCACGTAGGGACGGCCGCCCTCGGCCGTCCAGCCGAGCAAAGCCCGGCAAAGATCTCGACCGCCATCTCGACCCCCATCTCGACGATCGTGGTCAACAACAACGCCGCCGCCGTTCTGCTCGCCTTGAACTCGCTGGCCGAGGGCGGCGAAGTCCTTGTCTCGCGCGGAGAGCTGGTCGAAATCGGCGGCTCGTTCCGCATCCCCGACGTGATGTCGAAGTCGAGTGCAACGCTGCGCGAAGTTGGCACAACCAACCGTACACGCGCCGCCGATTACGAAAATGCAATCACCGATCGCACGCGCCTCTTGCTCCGCGTGCATCGTTCCAACTTCGAAATCACCGGCTTCACCGAGCAGCCGGGGCTCGACGAACTGGTCGCTCTCGCCCGCCGCCGCAATCTTCCGCTCATGCAAGATCTTGGCAGCGGCGCGCTCTTCGATCTGCGCTCGGTTGGAATCAAGGACGAGCCGGGCGTGCTCGACAGTTTGCGCGCCGGCGTCGACATCGTCACCTACAGCGGCGATAAGCTTCTCGGCGGTCCGCAGGCGGGATTGATCAGCGGCCGCGCCGATCTGGTCGCGCGCATGCGCTCGAACTCGCTGTTCCGCGCCCTGCGCGTGGACAAACTCACCTACGCCGCTCTCGAAGCCACCCTGCTCGCTTACGTGAAGCGCGATTACGACGCCGTGCCGGTGCTGCGCATGATGTGCCTGTCGAAAGACGAGATCGCCCGCCGCGCTGAAAAAATCGCTTCCCAGGTTGAATCTGCTCCGGTAAAATCCGCCCACCTCAAGCTGGAACTCCGGGATGGTGAATCGGTCATAGGCGGCGGCGCCGCGCCCTCGGCGGCCTTGCCCACGCGCCTGATCGCGCTGACTCACGCCGATCTCAGCGCCGACGAAATTAGCGCCCGTCTCCGCGCCAGCACTCCGCCCGTAATTGCCCGCGTAGAAGAAGGTCGTGTTCTTCTAGACCTGCGCACCGTGTTTCCCGACCAGGATGCAAACCTCGCCACGGTCCTAGCATCCCTAACCTGAGACCTGACACCTATCCTCAGTTCCGATTGCCAATTACAAATTCGCAATTAACAATGTTTCTATGATCGTCGGCACCGGGGTTGA
>JBEKFN010000210.1:0-7503 GCA_050013295.1 Terriglobales bacterium | reverse complement strand
AGTGAATATCTGGCGCAATATCCTGCACTGCATCTTGCGCGACACTTGTGTGGTGGCGGGGCTCTGCCCCGCCGGGACGGGGCAGAGCCCCGTCTCCACACGATGATGCAGTTGCGGCACTTTCCAATGTCAACGGCGGAGGCCCGATGTCTAGTGCAGCAACGCCCTCCGATGCAAGAACGGAAGTATCGAGCTCAGAGGTCTCGAGAGGGAAAGTTTCGAGGTCGGAGGTTTCGTGCGCAGCCTCCGCGACGGCAATCCCTAGCGCCTCCGCTTCACCAACGATCTTGGCCGCCACCTCCACATCTGCCTCGGGAGCCGCGACCGGAGCGATTCCCAGCAGTTCTTCGTCGCTGGCAATCAGATATCCTTCTTCATTCAGATTCCCAATGATCAGCTCGGCAGCCTGATGCACCGGCGGCCGCACAGAAATCGCGCCTAGTTGCCACAGCAAGTGGTCGCTCAGGTTTCCCGGCTTCGATAGGAAGTTCTCGAACGAAGGCTTCTCGATCTCTTCCATTTCCCCCGAACTGCGATAACCGGGATCCAGATAGTCCTGGAAGAATGAGCCGAAATCGATCTCCTCGAACGGATCCTTCTTCTCATCCGCGATGGTCGGACCCTCTTCCGCTGGGGCCGTCACCTTGGCGGCCAGGCGGTCGCGTTCTTCCTCCTGGCGTCCGACATCATCGAGCATCGGGATGGCATCTTCGAGCTCTTCGAGCACCGGGTTCTCGACCATCTCGGCATTAATCATGTCCCTGAGCTCGAGCTTGTTGAGCGCGAGCACGGAGACCATTTGCACGAGACCCGGCGTCAGAATCTGCCGCTGCGACAACTTGACGTTCAGTTTGTGCTGAAGAAGCACCATTTCTCCCTAAAAATTTATCATTTCCCCTGCACACCCGGCGTGACCTACATCGGAGTGTGGAAAATCTAGCTTCTCATGCACCGAGGTAGATCGTGTGGGCACCAAAGGTCAGGGTGCCCACGCCTTGGTAACTTGAAAGACAATCGGGTCATCGGGTGATCCGGCCATCGGGTCATCGAAAGTCAAAGGCATTTGAACTTAGATGAGCCTATGACCCGATCACCCGATTGTCCTCACACTCTTGATTGTCCTCATACTAATGAGAAGCTTTCCCCCAAATAGACGCGCCGCACCTCCGGGTCGCTACCCAACTCCTCCGGCGTGCCGGAGCGGAAGATCCGCCCTTCGTTTATTATGTACGCCCGATCCGTCACCGACAACGTCTCGCGGACGTTGTGGTCCGTGACCAAAATCCCGATCCCGCTGGCCCGCAGATCGGAAATGATTTTTTGCAAATCCAAAACGGCGATCGGGTCGATTCCCGAAAACGGCTCATCGAGCAAAATAAAAGTGGGGCTGATGCAGAGCGACCGTGCGATTTCTACCCGCCGCCGCTCCCCGCCCGACAGCGCATACCCGCGATTCTGTCGGATATGCTCCAGTCCGAGCTGGTCAATCAGCTTCTCCGCCTTTTCCCGGCGTTCATGCCAGGAAATCGGCTGGACTTCTAGCACGGCCAAGATGTTCTCCTCGACCGTCAGTTTTCGAAAAACCGAAGCTTCCTGAGGCAGGTAGCTGATACCGTACTGGCGCGCCCGTAAGTACATGGGAACGCTAGTGATATCTTCGTCGTCATACAGCACCCTGCCTGTGTCGGGAGGAACCAGACCTACGATTGCATAGAAGGATGTGGTCTTTCCGGCGCCATTCGGTCCTAGAAGGCCCACGACTTCGCCCTGCAGAACCTGAAGGCTTACTCCGCTGACGACGCGTCGGCCACGATAGGATTTCCCAATTTCGTCGGTGGCCAGCGTGTGCATTTATCGTGCCACTTGCGTCCGCGTGACCGCCGGGGACGTTTCTCTGCCTTCTACGAGCACCCTATCATCGTGTTTGTAGAAAGTCAACGAATCGCCCGTAGTTTTGCCTCGTTCGGCATCAAAAATGCTAGGCGGTCCGCCCGTCAGCACGAACTTGTCGTCCGCCGACGTGTATACCAACCTCTCACCTGTGGCATGTCGAGTCGGCTGGGTGATCACAACTCGGTCTTCAGCAATAATTCGGTCTACTTGCCCCGGCATTGCCGGGTTCGCCCCAGCTTTCGACTGACTCCGCGGCAGCAGAAATACCGTCATCCGCTGTCCCGTCATCGTAGCGTCGGACGCTTTTGCAGTCACCCCGCCATCTAGGAAGATTCTCCGCTCCGCGTCGGTGTAGTTCAGACGCGCCGATGTGATGCGGACTGGCGTCACCGTCCCGTTCTTGTCGACTTGCACCAGCACGGTCGAGACCAGCTGCGCCGGAGCTTGTGTGGGAGCGGGGCTCTGCCCCGCTCGGACGGGGCGAAGCCCCGTCCCCACACTGATCTTTCCCTGCCCCACCCCCTGCGCAAAGCCCTGCGCAAAAATTGTGCGATGCTCGCGATCAAATTGAAGGGTGGGAGCCTCCACTATATTCGCGTCTTGCCACAAGCGCGCATCACCCGTGTACACCGCAATCGCCGTGGAACGATTTGCCGTCATGCTGCGGCTCGTCACGTGGATCGGGTCGGAGGAAGCGAGCATGCCGCCATCCGGTTGCGCCTTCAGATCGGAGTACGTGCTCTTGACGTTGCCCTCGGCAATGGCGTCGCCGGTCGCTCGGTTCATACGAATCGTCTGGGCCGTCGTCGTCATGCCGCCGTCCACAACTCGGGGCGATCCTGTGAGCACCGCCAGTTGGTCGGCGGTCGTGTACTCTCCGCGCTGCGCCCAAGCCTTTTGCGGGCCATCGACGTAGACGAACCCACCTGTCTGCGTGATCGAGCGGACGCCGCCCTCTGGAAAAAAGGCGACATCAAGCATCCGGCTGGTCGATACTCGATCCGTCGGTCCCGGCGAGGCGGACTTGCTCGATCCCGCCTTGCTCGCCTCGATCTTACTCGCTTCGATCTTATTTGCTTGGATCAAGCTGCTGACAATCTTCGCGTCCGGTTCTCCATGCAGCGTCGCCAGGCGATTGTTCTCTGTGAATTTCGCCGTGAACTTGGCGGCTGTAACCACCGTCTTCTGATTTGCGCCCGGTTGCGTGATGACGATCTGCGGCGGTCCGCTCGTCTCGGCACGCTCCAGCAGGCGGCCGTCTTTCACGATAAAGTCCATCGCTTTGGCGGTCATTTCAACATCCTGCGTGCCTCCCATCGCCGGCGTCGACGAGAGTTCGGAGGATGACGCGGAAGATGACGGGGGCGTCGCCGCCGCAACCAGAGTCCCGGTCCGACTGTTCTTCTGGGTCAAACGCACGCCGTCCTCGGCATGAACCGTCTTCAGAACTTGCTGCCCGACGAAGTGCAGCGTTGCCCGCCCGGCGGCAGCATCAGCGGGCTGCGTTCCCATGGAGGCGAGTTGCACGTTGCCCGTGAGAATGGCCGTGGTGAGTAGATTCCGCGTGCCGGTCAAGAACAATTCTGCGTTATCGGAACGCTCGTGCGTTTCCGAGTTGGAAGATGATCGGCCATGAAGCACCGTCTCCACATCGCCCTCGGCAAGAATGTGGTCCACTGTGTCGTCTTCGCGCAGGAAGAAAGTCGCGTGGTCGGACCGCGCTTCCTGCTGCTCCCGGGTCATGTGCACCGTGGTGAGGACAACCTGATGAGGCTGTTTCGTAATTACGCCATGGTCGGCATTCAGATGGACCGGTTGCGGCCGGTTGACGGTCATCGCCACCGCCGACAGCAAGTTCATCGTACCGGTCTTCGCCACATATTCAATGCCCACGGCGGAACCGGATGCCTGCGGCGTTTGAAACACCACCTTCCCGGCGGAGGAGGCGTCACCGGTATTCCTGTTGAAGACCAGCCCGTCGGTTTCAAGATGAATCGGACTTCTCCTCTGCGCCGGAGGCGTCTGGTCCGACTGCCGCATCCCCTCGGGGTTCGCTTCCAGGTCAATCAGCACCGTGCCCTTCGCGGTCACATCGCCCGACACGGGGTCGTACTCGAAGTCATCCGCAGCAACCCGGTCGAAGCGATCGGCATCCTTGCCGTAGATGACGATCTTGACGTTGTGCAAGTCCGCCCGTCCACCATCTTTGAACTGAACCGCCTTGGAAGCGCTCACCGTAAACTGGGTGCGGCCTTCTATGGACTTGGAAATCGAAAAGCCCTCGGCGGTCTGCTGAATGTCCAGGCCCATTTTCGCCGGGAGGTCGTGGACGGCCTTGCGCAGACTCCAGCGCGCGTAGAAATACATTCCCGCAACCGTAGCCACCATCAGAATCGCGCCCAAGGCGAACCAGCGGCGCAGCCGTGAAACCGGAGAGGCCATCAGAGGCTAGTGTAACTCGTGGGACGCTGCCTGCTCGTGTGGGGACGGGCGCCCTCGCCCGTCCAAGCCGAGCGCAGCTCGGCCACTGCCTGCGGCCACAGCAACTCTGGTTTCGCTACACCCGCCGTACCAGCGTTCCGGCCAGCAGATCGTGCAGTCCCTGTTTGCGCTCTGTGAACCCGACCATGATGTAGCCGATGCACAAAATCAGCCCAGAGAGCCACTTCGCAAAATGTCTTCCCGTCGCCCGTTCGAAGGAGATGCGGTTGCCATTGAGATCGGTAACTTTCATGCCAAAGATCATCTTGCCGAGCGTCGCTTGGTACGACGAGCTTTCCATGAAAGCCTCGTATAACCAGTTACCGAAAACCAACAAGATGAAGGTGACTCCACCACCCAAAATGGCAAGTCCTCGATGGGGGAAACCTCTCATCATCCCCCCTGCCAGCCCGAGGCTGCCAAACATGATGCCCACGGGAGCCACCACAACCCGCACGATGATGGCGTCAATAATGAATGAAACTACCCTAATCCAGAACCCTCCGTAGCCAACCCCCACCGCCGGAGCAAGCGCCTGATACGGAGTCGCTGAGACTGAGTAGGGCAAGGTGGAGGACGGCGACGCCACCGGCGTCGGGACCACGCCGGGCGTCGGGTTCGTGGGCGCTCCACAGCGATTGCAAAACTGAGCGCCCGCGGCATTCTGCGCGCCGCACTTGTTGCAGAAGAAAGTTCCGTTCATGACCCGGCACTATAAAGATGGATTGGCTTTTTGTCAAAAACCGGAGAAGCCGTGGGACCTTCGCGGGTACACTTGTTTCGGATCCGCATCGGCCGCAGCGCATCCCAAAAAGGCGAATGAAAGCAACCACCATGGGGTTTCACTCAACATGCCAGCCGTGAGCGTGGCTTGCACCGTCCTCAATGAGAGCGATGACATCGATGCACTGGTCGAGAGTCTGATGCAGCAGACTCTCGCTCCCGCCGAAGTCATCATCGTCGATGGCGGTTCCACCGACGGCACCTGGGAGCGTCTCGAAGCCGCCCGGTCGAAATACCCGACGCTAATTCCCATCCGCGATGAAAGTTGCAGCTTGCAGCGCTCTCCAGGACCGATCGCACGCGGTCGCAACGTCGCAACCGCCGCAGCCTCCTCCGATGTCGTCGCCTGCGCCGACGCCGGCTGCACCTACGGTCCCGACTGGCTCGCCAACCTCACGGCCCCAATTTTCAACGGCAACTCCCAGTACTCTGTCGGCGGATCGTACATTGATCCGACCAAGACCGATCCGACCAAGACCGATCCGACCAAGACCGACCCGACAAAGACTGACCCAACCAACTCCAGCGTCTGGGACGTTGCCTCCGCGCCCTTCTTCGGGATCAAGTTAAACCCCGACGCGGCAACCAAGTCCTGCACCGCCCGCTCCATGGCCTTTCGCAAAGAGCTTTGGCAACGCGTCGGCGGATTCCCCGAGACCGTTTTCCTCGGAGAAGACACCGTATTCGATTCCAAGGTGCGCCAGCTTGTGATCCCGGCCTTCGCGGAAAGGGCCAAGGCGTCTTACCAACCGCGCCACACTTTCCGCTCGGCTCTCCGGCAAATGGTCAGCTATTCCATAACCGACGGCGTTTTGGGCGGACGCTCGGCCCGCTTATGGAGGAACCTGGCTCGCTGCCTCGCCGAGATTCTTGCCGCTCTCGCTCTCGTCTACTCGCCCATCCCGCTGTTGTGCGTGCTCGCGCTCGAAATCTATTTCGCCTTTCGGTTGGACTGGACCGACCTTAGAAGAATGCCCATCCGAACGCTGGGCGCACGCCTGGTATTTTCCCTGATCGTTCCCTGGGTGGTTGCGTGGTATCAGACCGTAGGAAGCATCACCAAGAAAAACCGCCCCAACCGGCAAAATTTCACTTAGGAATAGTTCTCAGTTCTCAGAAAATCCTTGATCGCACGGTTCAATCCCCCACTGAGAACTGGGAACTGCTTCAGCCCGGCACTCGCAGTACATGCCCGCCAGATACCTACCTTCGTTACTGCCCGTTCCCTAGACTGGTCTTACCCCTGCAAGGCAGGAAAGACTTTCCCCAAGTCATAGATCTTTCAATGAGGTCTAGGTTCTCGATTGTCGAAACAATCTTGATAGCGCGGGTCAGTTCCGCACTGAGAACTGGGAACTGGCAACTGGCGTCACCCCTTCCAGCGGTACGCGTCCGGTTGGGGCAGGCCTATATGCGCCAGCACGCGGTTCGCGAACTCCTGTGCCATAGCATCGGCGCTCGAGGGATGGTTATAGAACGTTGGGATCAGCGGGAAGATAGTCGCCCCCGCGTCCGCCGCCAGCGACATGTTGCGGATGTGAATTTTGTTGAGCGGCGTCTCGCGAACACACAGCACGAGCGGCCGGCGCTCCTTAAGACTCACATCGGCGGCGCGCTCGATCAGGCGCGAGGCGGTGCCGTTCGCAATGCGGCCAAGCGTGCCGACGCTGCACGGGATTACGACCATCGCGTCCGAAGGATACGACCCGCTGGCCACGTTCGCTCCGATATCGCTGTTGGACTGCTGCTGAATCTTTGCCGAAGGCGCGCCGATGATTTGATGTAGGAGATCGGAGCGGCCTTCGACGCCGAGTTCCTCGGCCATGACGCGCAGGCCGCTGTCAGAAGCGATGAAGTTCACCGTCTTCACCCGCGGGTCGCGTTCCACGGTGAGAAGAAAATGCTTCAGAAATAACGACCCACTGGCGCCGGTAGTGGCAACCGTCAAGTTTTCCGGCGGAAGAAAAGGCAAAGTTGGCGCTCCACGAGGCGCAATCGAGTTCACCGCCTCAAAAAACTGAGGATAGGGACGCGGGCAAAGCAAGTCAAGGAGGCTCTGGAGGCATTTGTGATTTGTAATTTGTGATTGGCAAACCGAGCTCGGCCTGTAAATGGGTTCAATTACAAATTGCAAATCAGAAATTACAAATTTCTACCGATGGCAACCACCGGCATCTTACGATCGCGGCGCAGTGCCGCCCAACTTCACGCCCTTGCCAGCGTGGAGCGTGAGATTCGCGCCATTGATCCCGCCGCCGGACGCAAATATCTCCGCGACTTTCGCG
Organism: Terriglobales bacterium; assembly: GCA_050013295.1. GTDB lineage: Bacteria > Acidobacteriota > Terriglobia > Terriglobales > Acidobacteriaceae > Acidiflorens. Next base: position 61 of record JBEKFN010000210.1, on the reverse strand, counting down.
AGGCCTACCGCTCCTACCAAAAGGTTCTCACCCCCAGCGATGTCCGCCACCAAATCGCCAA